>CAYRWH010000030.1:0-14190 GCA_964427935.1 uncultured Halobellus sp.
TCGTTCGCTGTGCGCGACTGGCCTCTTCGAATCCCTACTCCGAGACCTGTCGCTCCCGATATGCTCGCGACAGGAGTACGGGCCGGGAGGGATTCGAACCACGGTCACTCCGCGTTGCTCCGTTCTCTGATTCGAATCCCTCCTGCCGGTTCACTCGACGGTTCGCGCTGCTTACCGTCTCGTTGTACGGGCCGGGAGGGATTCGAACCCCCGACCGTCCGGTTAAAAGCCGGACGCTCTCCCTAACTGAGCTACCGGCCCACAGGAATTACTATGAAGAGACTACGGATAAACGTTTAGAACCAGACCGGCTCGGTGCCGGAAGACAGTGGTTGTAGAATGTGACAGTTAGACGACAGTGACCCTGCTGCGGCTCACAAGTATCCACCCAAGGGTCGTGGTCGCCGCCAGAACGACCATCGTCACCACTGCTGGGAGCGGCGCTTCCTGACGAGTAAACCGAACGTACCCGGGAACGAGTCCGACTAGCGGTACCACAGTCGCCACGGCGACAATCGGCGGGAGAACGCGGCCGGCGAGTAGGACTGTGCTCCCCACGGCAGCGACGCTCCCAGCCGCGTACAAGATCCGAAGTCGACTGGCAGATAGACGAGTGGCAAGCGTCTGCTTGCCGACTGCCGTGTCGGCCTCCCGATCCGGCCACGTCGTTTCGAGGAGATTGACAAAAACGACGAGGGTAAATGGGACGAACGCAACCGCTGCGGCGGTCGTGAGTTCGTCGGTAACGACGGCAAACCCATACAGCGGAAGGACGAGCCCACCGAGGGTGGCGTTCGTCACCTCGCCGAGTCCGTTCCATGCGAGCCGCAACGGGGGAAGCGAGTACTGCCATCCGACGACGAACACGCCGACGAGCAGAACGAAAGGGGTCGGAGCGAGCAGCGGCCCGGTCAGGTCCCTTGCCAAGGTGTCGCCGACGGACGAGACACCGACCGCCATCAGGACGAGCCCAGCGAGGCCGGCCCCAACCGTCGCGTACAGTGCGATCCGTCGTGGAAGCCCAGTGTCGACGAGGGCACCACTCCCACCAGAAAATGGCGTTCGCTCCGTGATTGCGTCGGTCTCGATGTCGGCGTACTCGTTGGCGTAGTGAACACTGGCCGCCACGAGCAGCAGCGCCACAAGCCCGAACGCAATCCGGGTTGGCGTGGTCGCCGCGCCGCGAGCGTATGCCATCGCGACGCCGGCCGCGTACACCAACGCAATGAGCGCGAGCTGTGCGGGGCGAGACATTTGCCAGAGCGCGACGAGGACGCGCCGGTCCATCTCACTCGTCCCGGAGAGCGCGAATCTCGGCGAGGAGGTCGTCGATTTCGGGACGATCGGCGGGCATTCGACCCTCGTACGTGTACGCGACAACGGGCTCGCCGGACCGAACGTCAAGCAGGACTGCCACAGGCATTCGACCGACGAGATCATGTAGTGAACCGAGAATCCCGAAGCGAACGGGTTGGTCGTACGCGTCGCTCACGTCGGTGGTCGGGTCGGCGAGGAGCGGAAACGAGAGGTCGTACGACTCCTGCCAAGAGCGAGCGCGGTCTACCGGCTCTGGAAGGACCGAGACAACGGTCGCATTCAGGGCCTCAAACTCCGCGTAGCGGTCGTCGACCGCCTGTACCTGTTTCCGACAGTTGCCGCAGTGGTAATCCCGCTGAAACAGAAGCACGACCGCGTCGACATCCGGATCCGCTGCGACGGTTGAAAGCGAAAATGGGTTGGGACCGGCCGCCACGTTCGGAAGTTCGAAATCCGGTACCGTTGTCGTCGTGGTCGTTGAGTCGCTCATACCATTTATATGCGGGGCGAAGGCATAACCGCGGGTCGCTTTCGCGTTAGCAACGCACAACCGCGCCACGTATTCGAGATCCAGAGTTCTTAGATCAGGTATGGAAGCGTTTGAGCCGCGTCCTCCCGAGAGTCGCGGCCCCGTCGAGCGTTCGAAACGATACCTCGACGCGGTTCGCGCGGGCGACCCGGAGCGGGCTCGGCAACAATTGGAGGCGATCGACGCCGACGATCTACGTGGACTCACCGGGGACGGGCGGCTCGCGTTCTGGATCAACACGTACAACGCGGCCACACAGGACGCGTTGCGCGCCGATCCGGAGCGGTTCGAGAACAGACGACGGTTCTTTTCGACACCGATTGTCACTGTAGGGGGCACCGAGCTAAGCCTCGATACAATTGAACACGGGATCCTTCGCCGGTCGCAGTGGAAGTACGGCCTCGGCTACCTCCCGGACCCGTTCCCCTCCACGTTCGTCCGTCGTCACCGCGTCGAAGAGCTCGACCCACGGATACACTTCGCGCTCAACTGTGGGGCGGCAGCCTGTCCGGCAATTGCGCCGTACGATCCCGAACGGATAGACGAGCAACTTGACGACGCGACTGAAACGTACCTGCGCAGCGAGACGGTGAATAATGAAGGGACAGTGCGGGTTCCGCGGCTCCTACTGTGGTATCGCGGCGATTTCGGCGGCGGAAGTGGGATCCGACAGCTCCTTCGTAAACACGGAGTGATCGACGCAGGAGCGAACCCGAGCATCCGATATCGAGCGTACGACTGGTCGCTGGCACTCGATGCGTTCCGTGGGGAGGGCGATCAACGGTGACTCCTCTTCAGTCGCTTCTACTGGAGTGGTATCGATGACCCGCGCTGCCGCACTTGCGGGCGTTGAGCGCTTCGTCGACGACGCGGTCGAAGCGACCCGATCGGAGTTCAGCGTGGAGCGCGCCCTTCGCGGCACTGGATTAGGGCCCGGGGGTGCTGTGGTCGACCAGCTGCGGCGGAACGCGCGCTCTCTTGAGCGCCGTGTCGTCGAGCCCGAACTCGAGACGTATCGGCAGCAGTCGGTCAAGCAGCTCGAAATTCTGCTCGATGCCGTCGCGACGGACCGACCCATCGATGCGGTCGCTGACGATCTGATCGCTGCCGACGGCTACCTCGACTCGCTGGATCCGGACATCGACGACTCCACGCGGACCGCCGTCACCGACGCTGTTCTCCAGCGGCTGGAACGACTTGGAGAGGCCTTAGCGCCGATCGTCTCCCATCCATCGGACGAGTTCTGGACGGCGGTTACGGGGTCGTACGACCGAGATCCGGCCGTTTCGCTCGTCGAGAACCGGCTGCCGTTCACCACGATTCTCCAACAACACCGTACTGCCTTCGCGTTCGTCGTCAGACTCGACCCGGAGTCGATCCTCGGATCGCCGTTAGCGCGGACGCTGCCGTCGGTTTCCTTGGAATACACCGACGAGGCGATTCGCGCGATGCGGAGGGCAGAAAAGCGAGTCGTTCACGAGACAAAGCGGGAGGTGCATCGTCAGTACGACGAGCACGAACGCTGATGTGGTTTGAGACACCCGAAACATTACCCTCGGTCGCGCCGTCGCCGTTCTCATGTCATTCGAGATGCGGATGTTTGCTGAGCGCCTCTGCCGGCTTCACTCGACTGCCGGCGAGGAGGCCGCCGCCGCCGACTGGACCCGAGACCGCCTCGACGATATCGGCTTCGAGACGTATACGTGGGAGGCCAATGCCGACCTACTCGCCGACCATCCCTCCTTCCCGGATGAGTCGGAAGCAATCGACACCATCGGCCGCCGTAGCGTCGCGGGCGTCCTCGCGCTCGGCGGCGCGGACGTCGAGGGCGACGCGGACGGGAGCGAAAACGAGATCAACGAGAACGCGATCGGTGACGACGACGCCCTCACGGTCGTCCTGAACGGCCACATCGACGTCGTGCCAGCCGAACCGGCGGAGTGGTCGAGTGACCCCTTCGAGCCGGAGTGGGGGACGACGGACGAGGGTGACGAAACCCTCACCGCTCGCGGCGCGGCGGACATGAAATCGGGGGTCGCGGCGTGTGTCGGCGCGGCGCTCGACGTGTGCGACCGCGTCGAGAGCGGGGAGGTCCGGCTCCCAGAGGGCGGTCTCCGGATCGTCGTCGAGGCGGTCGCCGGCGAGGAAGACGGTGGCTACGGCGCGGCGACCGCAGCGCTTGCGAACCCGTATCCCTTCGAGCGTGACGCGGCCATCATCGCGGAGCCGACCGAACTCCGCCCGGTTGTCGCCTGTGAGGGGTGTCTGATGGCGGAGTTGCGGCTGGTCGGCCGGAGCGCACACGCGGCCACGCGCTGGCGCGGCGAGGACGTCCTTCCGCGGTTCGAGGCGATCCGAGAGGCCTTTTCGGCGTTAGAGGACGAGCGCTCTCGGACGGTTTCACACCCGTTGTTTGAGGCGTTTCCCGTCCCGTGGCCAGTGGTTTGCGGGACCGTCGAGGCCGGGTCGTGGCCGTCGACAGTGCCGGCCGCGCTGACCGCGACATTCCGCATCGGCGTCGCACCCGGCGAAACCGTCGACGAGGTGGAGGAGGCGTTCCGTGAACGACTCGCAACAGTCGTTGCCGACGACCCGTGGCTACGAGAGCACCCACCTGCGTTCGAGCGGTTCTCCGTCCAGTTCGAACCGAGCGAGATAGGGGGCGACGCCCCAATCGTCGAGGCAGTCCGTGGCGGCCTCGTCGACGCCGGACTCCCCGACGCCGAGCCGGTCGGTGCGACCTACGGAACAGACGCACGCCATTACATCGAGGCGGGGATTCCGGCCGTCGTCTTCGGTCCGGGAACGATAGATGAAGCCCACTATCCGGACGAAACGATCGAGTGGGGTGCCGTGGAGAAGGGACGAGCCGCTATCGCGGCCGCGGTTCAACGGTTCGCGGAAAGTCAGCGTTAGGAGGACGGATCCCCGCGCCCGTCGAGCGACGAAGTAGCGAAGTGGTCCCCGAGAGCGTCGGAAATGATAGTTCCGGGATTGACGTTTCGCATCGCCGCCCGCCGACGAAGTTCGACGTACGTCTCCAGTGGAAGGTCGACCTGAATCCGGCCGAGGTCGATCCCGACCTCGCGAACCGCACGTTCGATATCGGCTCCGTCGTTGACCGCGCTCGCGACGGATCTGACCTCACGAACCGTCATCTCTCCGTCAATAGCGGCCCACGCGAGCAGATATCGGTCGGTGCCACCGAGCCGGGCAACGTGTTTGGCCGCGCTCGGTGTGATATACCCTCGGGCAACCTGTCGGCGGATCGCCTCCGGAAGGTCGTGGACGCGTGCCCACTTCCGGATAAACGAGACTGAGACCTCGTCGCCGGCGCGTTTTGCGGCCGTCTTGTACGATCCGACGCCACGAACGAGCGCCGCACACGCCGCCGCCCCGCGAAGCATCAACACGTTATCGCCGTCACCGACATCACCGGCCGCGAACCGCCGAACCGTCTCGGCCGCCTCGGCGACGCTGTCGGGGTCATCGGGATCGAATCCCACCGCCTCAGCCGCTCGGTCGCCCGTGACCGCTGGGTCAGACCGGACGACCGGTTCGCCGACCGGAGACCGTCGATCCGCGGATGATTCCTCGTCCATACACAGTCTTCGGGTACGGACACATAAGCAACGGGCACCGGGGCAGGTTTCGCTGCCGACCCGGACGGTCAGTTGTCGGTCGACGCCAGCTCCTCGGCGACGATGTCGGGAGCCAGAAGCCCCGGATCGACGGCGAGGTCCGCAACGGCAGCGACGAACTCCGGCAGCGACCGCTCGGCGTACGTCACAACCGTCACTGACGGGTTCAGCTCCTTGGCAACCGGGATCCCGGTCGCCTCTTCGACATCGGTCAGGACGAGGACATCGACCTCGTCGATCCCGGCCGTCCGGAGCGTTTCAGCGGAGACGACGCCTTCTATTCGTGAGATCGACACGCCGAGCTCGGCTAGCTTCTCGCCGAGACCGTGGTCATCTGGGCCGGCGATAATCGCAGACGTCGCCCCGAAGCCCGTGATGTCGTCCGCCATCACTCGTACTCGATCGTCGCGGGTGGTTTGTGCGTCACGTCGTAGACGACACGCGCGACGTTTTCGTTTTCGCCCGTAATCCGGCTCTGGATCCGCTGGAGGGTGTTCCAGTCGATCTCTTGGGCACGCGCAGTCATCCCATCACGGCTCTCGACCGAGCGGATCGCGACGACCCAGCCGTGAACACGGTTGTCTCCCTTGACACCGGTAGCCTTCCCGAGCACCGCGCCAAACGCCTGCCACGGGTCGTACTCCGCCAGTTCTTCCTCGACGACGTGACACGCCTCGCGAGCCACGTCCGCCTTCTCGGGAGTCACCTCGCCGACGACACGGACGGCGAGTCCCGGTCCGGGAAACGGCATCCGTTCGGAGATAACTTCCTCTAGGTCGAGCGCGCGAGCGACCTCGCGAACCTCGTCCTTATAAAGATCACGTACGGGCTCCACGATTCCGTCGAAGTCGACGACTTCGGGAAGTCCACCGACGTTGTGATGTGACTTGATGTTCCCCTCCGACTCGATCCGGTCCGGGTAGATCGTCCCCTGTACGAGGTAGTCGGCGTCGACGTCGCGGGCGACCGTCTCGAACTCGTCGATGAACCCCTCGCCGATGACGTGTCGTTTCTCTTCGGGATCAGTGACCCCCTCCAGCCGCTCGAAGAAGCGGTCCTGTGCCTCGACGATCCGGAGAGAATCCATGAACGAAAACGTTTCGCGTACCTCCGCAGTCTCGCCCTTTCGCATCAGTCCGGTATCGACGTACACGGGCGTGAGCTGGTCACCGATCGCCTCGTACGCGAGCGTCGCCGCGACAGAGGAATCGACCCCGCCTGAGAGGGCGATCACCGCGTTCGCGTCTCCGACCTGATCGCGGATCTCCGCCACCGCTTCCTCAATGAACTCCTCGGTATCGACCATCTATAGCCTCACGTCCGCGTTCCGCTCTGTTGTGTCCGTCGATCCGAGCGCAGCCTCAACGAGCGCCACGAACGGGGGGCTCGCGCGGTCCGGACGCGACCGAAACTCGGGATGTGCCTGCGTGCCGAAAAAGAACGGGTGGTCCTCGCGTTCGAGGATCTCCATCCGGTTGTCCGCGCGTCCGGAAAACACGAACCCCTCCGTTTCCAGATCGTCGATGTACTCGGGGTTCACCTCGTATCGGTGGCGATGGCGCTCGGTACAGGAGTCAGCCCCGTACACCGCGGCCGCGAGCGTGTCGGGTTCGATGTCGGTCTCGTGGGCACCGAGCCGCATCGTTCCGCCCATATCTTCCGTCTCGTACTGGTCAGGGAGCAGATCGATGACGGGATGTGGCGTGTCAGGGTCGAGTTCGGCGGAGTGGGCGTCGGCAAGCCCGAGCACGTTGCGCGCGTGTTCGACAACGGCCATCTGGAAGCCCAAACAGAGGCCGAGGAACGGAACGTCGTTCTCGCGAGCGTATCGGATGGCCTCGATCTTCCCGTCGGTGCCGCGGGAGCCGAACCCACCGGGAACGACGACGGCGTCGGCGGAGGCAAGCCGCTCTTCGTGTTCCGCGCGGGTCTCGTCGGCGTCGACCCACAACACGTTGACTTCGGTCTCCGTGTGGATCCCGGCGTGTTTCAGCGCCTCGTGGATCGACATGTACGCGTCTTCTAGGGCGTACTTCCCGACGAGCGCCACGTCGACTGCGTCCGTGCGTTCCCGGGTGACGAGTTCGCGCCACTCCGTCGAGCGCTTCGCCTTCGGAAGCGCCTCATCAGCGATGTCGAGTCGCTCCATCACGTACTCGTCTAACCCCTCGTCCTCGACCATCAGGGGGACGTGGTAGATGTCCTCGACATCGGGGTTCGAGAAGACGGCGTCCGTCGGTACGTCACAGAACAGGGCAATCTTCTCTTTCACGTCAGAAGCGAGCCGGTCCTCACAGCGCCCGACGAGAATGTCGGGCTGGAGTCCGATCGACCTGAGTTCTTTCACCGAGTGCTGGGTAGGCTTCGTCTTCTGCTCGCCGTTCTTCGAGTAGGGAACGAGCGTGACGTGCGTAAACAGGATGTCTTCAGGGTCTTCCTCGTTTGCGAACTGTCGGAGGGCTTCGAGAAACGGCATCGACTCGATATCGCCGACCGTCCCGCCGATTTCGATCAGACACACGTCGGAGCCTTCCGCGGCCTCGCGGATGCGCCGCTTGATATCGTCTGTAACGTGGGGAATTATCTGGACGGTCTTACCGAGGTAGTCGCCAGCGCGTTCACGCTCAATGACGTGCTGATAAGTCTTCCCCGTGGTGACGTTGTGGTCGAACGTCATATCGGTACCGAGGAAGCGTTCGTAGTTGCCCAAATCGAGGTCGACCTCGCCGCCGTCCTTGAGAACGTACACCTCGCCGTGCTCGTACGGGTTCATTGTGCCGGCGTCGACGTTGAGATACGGGTCTACTTTCACCGCGGTGACATCGAACCCGGCGTTTGCGAGGAGCCGACCGGTGCTGGCGGCGGTGATTCCCTTCCCAAGTCCGGACATGACCCCACCCGTCACGAACACGAACTTCCGACCCAGCGACGGGTCGTACCCAGTGTCGGGATCCGTTGGCATATCGACCGTCCGTCAGGGGTAATCAAAACCGTTTCGGAGCCGCCGAGAGATCGGCGGAATTCACGACGATCGACCGTGAAACCCAACGAACGGTGAGTCTACGCGACCAGCGGGTCGAGCCGCGTTCGAACCTCGATGGTCGCCGCACAGACCGGACAGACGTGCGTCTCGCGGGTCGGCTCCCGCTCGACGACCCAGTCGCCGTCGGCGTCGCTCTCGTGGCCGCATTCGGGACAGAACAGCGTCGTCTTCGACCGCGACCGGGCGTCGATCGCGGAGGAACGGTTGGGGGACATGGTAACTGAACGTGATAGGCGTTCGTCGGGAATAACGTTGTTGGCGACGAACGATCGGGATAAACCGGGTTTCACGCCCGTTTCGTGGGGGGTGCGACGAGCGAGGCGGCGCTCAAAGCCGCGGACCCCAGTCGGGGCGGCAGAGTCAGTCCTCGAGCGCCTGTGCGATACGCTGTAGCTGGCGGGTCGCGTCACGGACCTCGTCGCGGAGCTGGCGCACCTCGCGGACGAGCTCCTCGTTGCCGACCTCGTCGCCGCCGCCCTCGCCGGGTCGGCCGCCGGGACCGCCACCCATGCCCGGCGGGCCGCCCGCGCCGCCCGGGCCGCCGCCGCCCATCATTCCGGACATCATCTGTGCGAACGGGTTGCCGCCCTCACCACCCATGCCTGGCGGGCCGCCCGCGCCGCCCGGACCGCCGCCCATCATCTCCTCGGGGCCCGGTCGCTCTCCTTCCTCTCGCTCCTGTTCGCGTCGCTCGCGGATCTCCTCGACGCGCTCGCGGAAGGATTTCTCCTCAGAATCATCCGAGCCGTCGCTTCCGTCATCGGTCTCCGCCGTTTCGTCCCCTTCGGGCGTCTCGTCGTCGGTCATGGCTCCGGGTTCGGGATGGGCTCCGAAAAGGGTTGTTTCTCCGGGCGCCCGCGTGGCCAATTACGAGCCTCTCTGAAGCCCGCGACCGGGCTCACTCGTGTCCAGACACGCGAACTGGCTCGTACGGCTCCTCTAGCCACTCGATGTCGGAGTTCGAGAGGTCGATGTCGAGTGCCTCGACCGCGTCCTCAAGATGCTCGACGCTTGTGGTGCCGACGATTGGTGCGTCGACCCACTCCTTGTGGAACTGCCACGCGAGCGCGATCTGTGCCATCTTCACCCCCTTTTCGGCTGCCAACTCCTCGACGCGGGCGTTGATCTCGGGACCGCCACCCTCCCGGTACGGATGTCGATAGAGGTGCTCTTCAGCCTCGCCACGGGCCGTCGAGCCGATCGCATCGTCCGGGCGCGCGAGGTAGCCGCGGGCGAGCGGACTCCACGGGATCACGCCGACGCCCTGTTTTTCACACAGGGGGAGCATCTCTCGCTCCTCTTCGCGGTACACGAGGTTGTAGTGGTTCTGCATGGTGACGAACCGGTCGTACCCCGCCCGGTCGCTGGTGTGAAGCGCCTCGGCGAGCTGATGGGCCCACATCGAGGACGCGCCGAGATACCGGACCTGTCCGCGTCGAACCGCGTCATCGAGGGCTGCCATCGTCTCCGTGACCGGCGTCTCGTCGTCCCAGCGATGGATCTGATAGAGGTCTATCGTCTCCATCCCGAGTCGATCGAGACTGGCCTGGAGCTCCCCCTCTATCGCCTTCCGCGAGAGGCCGCCCGAGTTCGGGTCCGACTCGTCCATCTGGAAGTACCCTTTCGTCGCGACGACGGTCTCGTCGCGATGACCCTCCAGCGCCTCCCCGAGCACCCGCTCGGACTCGCCGTTCGAGTACATGTTGGCGGTATCGAAGAAGTTCACCCCAAGTTCCAGTGCGCGCTCGACGAGTTCTTTCCCTTCCTCTTCGCCGAGTACCCAGTCGCGCCAGTCGGGGTCACCGAAGCTCATACAGCCGAGACAGATCTTCGAAACCGTCATGCCGGTGTCGCCGAGCGTCGTGTACTCCATGCGTCCGCGAGCGTCGGTCGCGACAAAACCGCTTCGGTCGAACCAGGTGGCATGTACGCCGACCACCGGCGTGTGGCAGCCCTCACGCCGGTTGGCGTGCGCATCACACACATCAAGCGTCCGTTGTTGTGCGCGGCGGACACGGTGATCACCGCTCGTTACGTGTCGTCGTCCAGCAGCCAGCACCGCGTGGAGTGGTTGAAACGCATTGAGGACCGCATAACCATACCTGTAGACCCGTAGTGTAAAATAACTAACCGGACCGAGATGGCCGGGAGAACAACGGATGGACGACGACGCGAGCACTTCGACAAACCACGGCGAACTTGGTGACGAATCGATAACTTCGACTGGTATCAAGCGGCTGTCGTCGAACGCCATCGATGAGATTGCGTTTCTGGCTCGGTCGCCGTCTCGGGTTCGGGTGCTCCATCTGCTCAGGGAGCAGGCACCCGTCAAAAAACGAGAGATACGCGAGCGTGTCGACGGCGTCCGGACAACCGTCACGCGGAACCTGAGCGCGCTCGAGGAACACGGGTGGATCGAGCAGACTCAGAGTGGGTACGTGATCACCGACTGTGGTCGGTTGGTGGCCGACGAGCTCGACCAACTCGTCGACAGCATGTCGGTCGCGGTCGACCTCCGGCCGGCTCTCCGGTGGCTAGATGTCGATCGGCTCGGCGTCGGACTACAGGAGTTCGAGGAGGCCGATATTACCACCGCGGACTCGGCGAACCCGTACGCGCCAGTCGAAGAGCAGATCGATTTCTTCCGGCACTCGTCCTCGGTTCGAACCGCGCTCCCGACGGTGAATAAACAGATCCTCCGAGCCTGCCGGCAGGCGGCAGACGCAAACAACGCAGACGTAACCCTCATTCTCGGAGCGAAAACGGCCGAGCGGTTGCGGTCAGAGCCACGGTACGAGAGTCTCCTCACGGAGGTCAAACAGGAGTGTACTCTCTTGCGACACGAGACGACACTCCCGCACTACGTTGCCGTCGACGAGGGCACCGTTCACCTCGGCGCGACCGACGACGACCGGTTGACACGGGTGTTGCTTCAGTTCGACGACGACCCGTCTGCGCGCTCGTGGGCGGAAGAGCGGCTGTCGGCCCTCGAGGCGGCCGCCGAGCCGATGGGGTAGCAACTAGAGTCACGCGATACCGGCCGAACACTGACAGCCCGTACACGACGAGGAGCCGCGCACACGCTCGGAGCGTGCACACGGGCGAGGCGCGAACGCCCCCGCCCAATCGACCGGGTGAAGCGAAGGATCGTTCCTGACTGAGCGTGAACGGACGCGGTTGACGAGAACGTGTTCGTCGTCGATCGACGAGGTCACACCGACGGGTCGGGACTGTCTCACCGGTCGCCACATCGTAGGGAGCGGACGGACCAGAAACCGTGCCGCGTTAGCGAGTGACTCGCGTCCAATCACGCGCCGTCGAACGAGCGTTTATTTCGAATCGTGTTTCGAAGAACCACCGTACTCTAGCGGCCTCAAATTTGTGCAGAGTACGCACAAACACACGTGTCGTGCTGTTCGTGTCCCGGTAAAACGCAGAGTCTGTTTCTGTGTACGTGCCGAACAGATGTGAATAGCAGACGAGCACGAATTGTGTTTTGTCACAACTTCCGAACTATGTCCCAAGCACCGTTTTGAGCGGGGTGCGCTCGTCGTTCGCTGTCTGTCATCCGCGTACTGCTTTCACATGTGTAGTAATTTCACTAATAAGTCATTCAGAATAACACTTCGATGGCGTTAGCGCCAACTATGTATTCGATAACGACGGACGATGGAAGCGATTTGCGTTCAGCCGGGGCCACGTTGATGGCTCTGGTAATGGTAGTATCGATGGTCGCGATTGGTGGGATCGCGATGCAACCGGTCGCCGCGGACCATACCGGTGAGTTCCCGGATGGCATCGACGACCTGGATAGCGACGAGTTCCTCGTCGACGACGACTTCGAGGACGGGGAAATCGATGACTTCGATCAAGCGTTCGAAGAGATCGGAGCTGCAGTCGACGATGCCGACGCCGGCTACACTGTGTACGTCGCTGAGGGTGAGTACACAGAGAACGCCGTCGTCGACACGCAGGTTGACATCATCGGCGAAGACCAAGGCGATGATCAGTTCGATGGCGTCCAACTTGAAGCGGACGACCCGGCACAGCCGGCCCTCGACATCCAGGCCGACTTCATTACAGTCACTCACATGACGTTCATTGGCGGCGACGACGCCGCCGTGAGCCTGTCAGGGAGCTCCGGCACTGATAACGTGAAAGACCTCGACTTCGAGCACAACATCGTCGTCGCCGACGATGGTGGAACCGGGCTCGACGCCGTTCCAATGTCGCAGGGTGAACCCGACGACGGGAATAATATCGTCGACAACACATTCACTGTGACGCCCGACGCCGACGCAGAGGCGCTGGCGTTCATTGCCGGCGGTGCCGTCTCGGAGGGTGACGAACAGCCCGACGGCTACACCGTCGCGGACAACACGTTCACGACGGAGACGCCGGTCGGTTTCGATGACGGAACCACCGACATCTCGCTCCATCTTGAGAGCGACGACGCGACGGTCGAAAACAACGAGTTCCCATCCGAGGGGGCCGGTGAGGGAGCGCCCTACGATGTCGCCGTCGCCGGCGACGACAACGAGGTCCTGAGCAACGACCTCTCCTCCGCCGGCTTCACTGACGGACTGTTCCTCGTTGGTGACGGTGTCCTCGCGACCGACAACGCTGTCGACGGTGCCAACGCTAACGGCGTCCTCGTGGGCGGGGACTCCGCCGACGTGACGGTCGACGACAACGAGATCACGAACAGTGGAGCGTGGGGCGTCGACGCCGCGGCTGTCGACGACCTCGACGTGACGGACAACGACCTCGACGATAACCTCGGCGGTGTCATCGTCGATGACTCTTCAGCGGTTGATGTCGCTGACAATGACATCCTCGACAGCGGACTTGAGGGTGTCGACGTGAGCGGCTCGACCGATGTCATGATCGACGGCAACCTCGTCGACGCCGAAGACGACGACGGTGCCGGGATCAGCGTGGCTAGCTCTGACGACGTTGTCGTCAGCGAGAACGACGTGTTCTACAACGACGACGGCGGAATCTCACTCGACGACATCGGCGTCGTCGACAACGATGCCGCTGCCGATGTCGCCGATAACGAGATCAGCAGCAGCGGCGGCGGAATCTCGCTCGACGACATCACCGGCGGTGCAGCGGTGACGGCGAACCACGTTGAGGAGAACGCCGCCGACGGGCTGACTGTGATGACGGTCATCGGTGACCTCGACGTGACTGACAACGAGGTCCTGATGAACGCCGGAGATGGCGTTACCATCGAGAATGTCGCTGAGGGCGACACGATGGTCGAGATGAATACCGTCGAGGACAACGACGCAACTCTCCAAGACAACCACGGAATCTCCGTTGAAGCGGTTGCGGACCTGTTCATCGAGGATAACGAGGTCACGAACAACGACGACGATGGGATCCTCGTCAGCGACGCCGCTGATGTCGATCTCGTGGACAACCACGTTGAGTCCCACGACGACGATGGGATCGACGTTGCCGACATCGGCGATGTCGACCTCATGGATAACCACGTCGAGGATCACGGAAACGACGGTGTCAGTGTCACCGACGCACACGATGTGATCGTCGAGGCAAACCACGTCGAGTCGCAAGGCGATGACGGTCTCACCGTCGACGACGCAGCCGACGTGATCGTCGAGGCGAACCACGTCGAAGATACCGGCGCACAG
>CAYRWH010000031.1:0-12119 GCA_964427935.1 uncultured Halobellus sp.
CGACTCGCGTCGAGCGACCGGATCCCGCTCTCGGCCAGCATGATGTCGGCCTCGTGTTCGTACTCGGCGAACCAGCGTTCGAGGCCGAACGGTTCGATGCGCATACTCGACGTGGGGTCGGCGCGAGGTTAGGTGCTACGGTCGCGGTCGGCGCGATTGCGGCTCCGTTCCGCCGCCGACACCGCTTTCACCGACTAGCCGCTTCGATCGATATCGAATGATTCCTCCGACTTCGGCGTCTCCCTCGGCGTCAGAGACCTCACGTCCGACCGCACTCGCGTCCACGACCTCACTTTCACCCGATCGGCTCGTCGAACTCGCGGACCGCGTGGACGGGAAGTCGGGCGAGAGCCTCGACGTGTTTGCGCCCGCGACGACCGAGCGGATCGGGTCGGTGCCGGCGTGTGACGAAACCGATGTTGCGACCGCTGTCGACCGGGCCCGGGAGGCTGGGGCGGCGTGGGCAGACCGTCCGATCGACGAGCGCGCGGCGGTGATCGACCGGGCCGCGGACCTGCTGCTTGCGGAGCGGTCCGCACTACTCGACCTCCTCCAAGCGGAGACTGGAAAGTCACGCCGAACTGCGGTCGAAGAGCTGTTCGAGGTGCCGTTGGCGTGTGAGTACGCCGCACAGAAGGGTCCAGACGCGATTGCTGAGGACCGACGGGACGCCGCGGTCCCAGGGCTCTCGACAGCGACGGTCACCTACGAGCCGGTTGGCGTTGTGGGCGTGATCTCGCCGTGGAACTACCCCCTCACGCTGTCGGTTGCGGACGTGGTCCCCGCGTTGCTCGCGGGCAACGCGGTCGTGCTTAAACCGGACGAGAAGACGCCGTACACCGCGCTCGCACTCGCAGAGATACTCGAAACAGCCGGACTTCCCGAGGATGTGCTGACCGTGGTGACCGGCGAGGGACCGACCGTGGGGCCCGCCCTGATCGACCGTGTCGACCACGTCGCGTTCACCGGAAGCACGGAGACCGGTCGTGTTGTCGCCGAGCGCGCCGGGCGAAACCTGATCGACTGCTCGCTGGAGCTCGGCGGCAACAACCCACTCGTCGTACTCGACGATGCCGACATCGAAGCGGCGGCTCGGGGCGCGGTCCAAGTCTGTTTTGCGAACGCGGGACAGCTCTGTCTGGCGGCTGAGCGAATCTACGTCGTCGAGTCCGCCTACGACGCGTTCCTCGACGCCTTCGTTCGCGAGACGGAGCGACTGACGCTCGGAACCGGCTACGACTACGACGACGACCTCGGCTCGCTGATCGACGCCGACCAACTCGACCGGGTGCGATCACACGTCGATGACGCCAGAGAGCGCGGCGCAACTGTCGAGACCGGGGGTCGCCATCGTCCGGATATCGGCCCCTACTGTTTCGAGCCAACCGTGCTGACCGGGGTCGACCCGGACGCGACTGTCGCCTGCGAGGAGACGTTCGGGCCCGTCGTCTCCGTGACGCCTGTTCCTGATGTCGACGCCGCGGTCGCGGCCGCAAACGACTCGCCGTACGGTCTCAACGCGAGCGTCTGGACCGCCGACCGAAAGCGCGGCGCGACGGTCGCTCGCCGGATCGACTGCGGGACCGTCTCCGTGAACGACGGATTCCTGACGGGCTGGGGCGCGCGCGACGCGCCGATGGGAGGATTCGGCGACTCGGGGATCGGCCGGCGGAACGGCCCGGAGGGAGTCCGGCGGTTTACGGAGTCGCGGACGGTCGGCGTCTCTCGAATCGGCCCGTTCACCTTCCCCGACCGGATCCCGACCGGGTGGTTCGTCCGCGGGGCGTTCGCTGCGACGACTGCCGGACGCCGCGTCTCAAAAGCGATTGGGCAAGCGAAACAGAGAACGATCGGGCGGGTGGCACGGGGCGTGTTTGGACGGGAGTGAGTCGTCGTTCCGAAGGGCACGGATTAATGTAACACGGGACGTTGAACCGATAGACAGATCGCTCCGACGAGCGGGCCGTCGGGGCGACGTCGTCACGCCACGACACCATGCAACAGTACCTCGATCTCGTCGACGATACGCTCTCGACGGGCACGTACAAGCCGAACCGCACCGGTGTGGACACCATCGCGACGTTCAGCGGCCAGTACACCGTCGACCTCGCGGAAGGGTTCCCGCTGTTAACGACGAAACAGATGGACGGCTACCGCTGGAACTCACTCATCCACGAGGTGCTGTGGTACCTCTCGGGTGAGGAACACGTCCGGAACCTCCGCGAGGAGACGAAGATCTGGGACGCGTGGGCCGACGACGAGGGGCTGCTCGACACCGCCTACGGACGCTTCTGGCGACGGTTCCCAGTCCCGGACGGGACAGACGGACTTCCGGGCGAGACGTGGCCCGACGACGCTCACCGCTGGGTGACCGTCGAGGAGGCCGAGGACGGAACCGAGCGCCGCACCTTCGATCAGATCCAGTACGTGCTCGACACGCTTCGGGAGAACCCTCACTCCCGACGGATGGTCGTGAACGCGTGGCACCCTGCGAACGCGACCGTCTCGACGCTCCCGCCGTGTCACTACACCTTCGTCGTGAACGTTCAGGACGGGAAGCTCAACCTCCATCTCACCCAGCGCTCCGGCGATATCGCGCTCGGCGTCCCGTTCAACATCGCCGCGTACGCGCTGCTCGCGAACGCGCTAGCCCAGCGAACCGGTTTCGAGGTCGGCGAGTTCGGCCACACGGTCGTCGACGCGCACGTCTACTGCGGACAGGGCGAGCGCGGCGAGTGGTACGCCGAGAACCTCCCGCGGCTTCAAGAACGGCTGGCGGACGTCGAAAACGACGCCGACTACCGGCGCGTAAAGGAGTGGCTGGCGGACGCCGCGCCCGCCGAAGCCGAAGACGAGGAAGGGTACGACCACGTTCCCGGGCTGCTCGAACAGCTATCCCGTGAACCACGCGATCGGCCACGGATCGAGATTGCGGACGTGCCGCTCGACGAGTTGACCTACGACGATGTCGAAGTCGTCGACTACGACTCCGCGGAGGGGCTCTCCTTCGCGGTCGCGGAGTGATGGCAGACCGAGATAGCGGAGCGACGGGGCGTGACGACCCAGATACCTCCAACCCCGACGAAGTTGACCTCGTCCTCGTCGCGGCGGTCGCGGAGAACGGCGTCATCGGCGCGGAGTCGGGGATGCCGTGGCATTACCCCGCCGACCTCGCCCATTTTAAACGCCTGACGACCGGCCACCCCGTGATCGTCGGGCGAACGACCTACGAGAGCATCGTTAACCGGATCGGCGGCCCGCTCCCGGAGCGGACGAGCGTCGTTCTCTCCACCCGCGATCTCGACCTCCCCGACGGTGCCGCCCTCGCCGGTGACCTCGACGAGGCGGTCGATCGGGCCACGGACGCGGCAGCTAGCAGGGGTGTCGATACCGTCTACGTGATCGGCGGCGCGACCGTTTATAAGGCGTTTCTGCCGCTCGCGGACCGCATGGTCCTGACGGAGATTCCTGAACGACCCGACGGGGACACGTATTTTCCGGAGTGGGACCCGGACGTATGGACGGAGAACGCCCGCGAAACACCGGACGAGGCGGGCGGCGACGGCAACGACAGCGACAGCGACGGCAACGACAGCAACGACCTCGCCTTCGTAACCTACGAGCGAACCACAGAGTGACCGGATCGGTGGCCGGTCCCCGGATCTCTCATCCGGCGACTCACCCTTTTAATGGTGCGACGGCAGTGGAGAGCATTCGCGACGTGTTCGCCCAGAGTCCACTGACGAGGAGGAAGCCGAGGAAGATGACGGCGAACCCAGCCATCGACAGCCCGGAGAGCGTCTCCCCGAGCAGCGCCCACCCGCCGACCGCGGAGACGACCGGAACGAAGTAGAACAGCAGGTTCGCCCGCGTCGGGTCGGTCTCGTCGATCAGCGCGAAGTACGCGAGATACGCGATCGCACCCGAAAACACGCCGACGTACAGTAGCGCGGCGACCGCGGCGGGAGCCATCGTTACTCCCGCCATCGACTCACCGGCTGCGACGCTCATCCCGTGTGAGAGCACCGCCGCTATCGGAACGCCCCAGACGGTGCGGGCCGTGCTCGAAATGGTCGCGTCCGCACGGCGGATCAACACGACGCCGAGCGCGCCAACGACGGCGGCAGCGAACAGCAACGGCACTCCGGGTCCGTTTCCGAGCAGCGCCGACGGCTCCGGGTTCGCGACTAACACGACACCGAGGAGTCCAAGCAGCATCCCGGCTGCGCCTCGTCGCGAGAGCCGCTCCGTGCTGAGCAGCAGTCCGGCAAACACCGGCGTCAAGATCGGATTGAGGCTGAAGACGACGGCTGCCACACCGCTCGTCACGTACTGCTGACCGAGGAACAGCAGCGCGTTTGTGAGGCCGATGACGAGCGCGCCCGTCGCGAGGATTCCAGCCACGTCGCCGAGGGTTCGCGGTCGCAGGTCCGCCCAGGAGAGGCGGGTCGCGGCGAACGCCGCCAATACGATCGCGCCGATGTCGAACCGAAGGGCGACGAACAGCAGCGGCGGGAGGTGTTCGAGGCCGACCTTCGCCGCGACGAAGGTTCCGCCGAAGAGAACGGCCGAGACCACGAACAGGAGGCCAGTTCGTCGAGTTAACACGCTACCGCGTCACCTCGGGAGCTGGTCGGGTGAACTGACGGCCGGGCGAACCGGGCGTCGATCGTTGGGAGGTCGTCATACCTCACACTCGGGGTTCAGGACGGATAACAGACTCCAGAAAACGTTCCACGGCGGGAAATCGACCGACTCGGTGAGAGAGTTTCACCCCCTGAAACGGGCACACAGGTGGTCGGCGCAAAGAGCGAAGCCGGTTTATTCCGCTGGACGCTGGAACACCTATGGAGCGTCCGCTCGACGAGATCGAGTTTCTTGCCCGGTCGACAAATCGCGTCGAGGTGTTACAGCTGTTAGCGGCGGAGCCACACACTCGGGGAGAACTCGCAACCGTCACGGGTGCCTCACAGGCGACGCTCGGGCGGATTCTCGAAGACTTCGTCGAGCGGTCGTGGGTCACGCGGGCGGAACACACCTACAGCGCGACGGCAACCGGGAGACTCGTTGCCGAGGGGATCAACGAACTCGTCTCGGTACTCGAAACCGAGGGGAAGCTACGTGACATCATACCGTATCTCCCGACAGCAGAGCTACAATTCGATCTTCGTCACCTTGCCGATGCGACGGTGACGACCCCGAGCAGAACTCGTCCGAGCGCTCCCCTCCAGCGGGTGCTCGATGGGATGCGCGGTGCCCGAAGGCTGCGTGCGTTCTCGCACACGCTCAACGAACAGAGCCTCACGACCGCTCACGACCGCGTCACCGCCGGCGACCAGGAGTTCGAGGCGGTCCTCTCGACCGGTGCGATCGATGCGCTCGCGGCCGATGACCGCCTCTGGACACGACTGCGAACACTAGCCGATCACGATGACGCGGAAATCAGAGTGTCCCACGAGGAGGTTCCGGTTTCCATTACGGTCGCTGACGACACCGTGTACGTCCTCGTCCGTGACGACGGAGGGATCCTTCGGGCCGCCATCCACACCGACGATTCGACGGTACGCACGTGGGCATCGGACGCATTCTCGGCACACTGGGAGAACTCTCACCCGTTCGATCCGACGACGTACGACCGGTGAGTGCCGCGTCTGACACACGGCTCGTGGTCGGGTTCGTCGAACAGTCGGATGGCCCGAACGACTAACGGCCTCCGAGACGTATCCCGATCGATGGATGTCGCACTTATTACCGTCGGAGACGAGTTGCTCGCGGGCGACACCGTGAACACGAACGCGAATTGGCTCGCGGGCGAACTCACAGAGCGCGGCGTGACGGTTCACCGAGTGCTGTCGCTGCCGGATGATCGAGAGACCATCGCCGATCACGTCACAGCGTACGCCGACGCCTTCGACGCCGTCGTCGTCACCGGCGGAATTGGTGGAACGCCAGACGACGTGACGATGGAGGCGGTCGCCGACGCGTTCGGCCGCGAAATGACCGTTTCGGCGCTCGCCCGCTCGTCTGTCGCAGAGCGACTGGCAGCGATCGAGAGGCGAGTGCCCGATCGGGATCTTCAGGTCGACATCGACGCCGAGGCGGCACTGCCGGAGGAAAGTCGACCACTACCGAACGAGACCGGACTCGCACCCGGCTGTGTCGTTGAGAACGTCTACGTCCTTCCCGGCATTCCCGAAGAGCTGCGCGCGATGTTCGACGCCGTCGCCGACGAGTTTGCCGGAGCACGTCAGTCACAGTTCCTCTACACCGTCGAAGCCGAAGCGAATATCGTGCCGGCACTGGAGGCGGTTATCGACGAGTTCGACGTGACTGTCGGCTGCTACCCCGACCGTGAGGCGGGACACAACCGTCTGAAAGTCACCGGAAGCGATGCGGAGGCAGTGGACGCGGCTATCGGACGACTCCTCGCAACGACCGACGCGAGCGAGACGCCCGTTTCGCGGAAGTAATTTGTCCGATCAGCTCCGAAGCGCCTCGACCGGCCGCTCGTTTGCGGCTTTCCATGCGGGATACGCGCCGCTCACGAGGCCGACGCCGACGCCGAACGCGAGCGCTAACAGGAGGTAGTAGCCGTTCGTGGGGTCGAGAACGATCTCCGTGTCGACCGCGGGAGTCGCGGCGACGAGCGCGGCGACAATGAGAACCGTCAACACTGTCCCGATCGCCGCACCGATCGCGCCGATGAGACCAGCCTCCGCGAGCAGCACGCGGAGAACATCACGACGAGTCACCCCGACCGCTCGCATCACCCCGATCTCCTGACGGCGTTCGACCGTACTCATAAGCATCACGTTGAGGATCGAAACGCCCGCGACGACGAGCGAGATTGCGCCGAGTCCGAGCAGGAACGTCCCGAGGAGATCGAAGAACTCGTCGATCTCGTCGACTATCGCGGCCAACTCGAACACGTCGACGCGCTCCTCGCGAGCGTTCACGGACTCACGGACCGCGGCTGCGGCCTCGCGTGCTTCCCCGCCGGTCTCGGAGACGACGAGTACCTGATCGTACCCGTCCGCGGCGAACGCCGACTCCGGCAGGAACACAGCGTCGTCCGGCGCAACCGGACTGAACGTCTGTGACTCCGCCAGCACCGCGACCACACGCGTCTGTGCGCCCGCGACCTCGACCCGGTCGCCGACGCCGACGTCGAGATCGGCTGCGATCCCCGCTCCGAGAATCGCTCCCTGCCTGTGCCGCTCCGGGACGCGACCGTCGGCCGCCTCGAACGCGAGTCCGGGCTGCTCGACCCCGTAGATGGTCGCGAACCCCTGGTCGGTCGGTCCCGCGACGACCGCCCCATCGGAGTACAGGGGAACGACCGCTGGCTCGCCGACGGCCCGACGGATCTCCGCGACATCGGCATCCGAGAGCGACTCCACGCCGGCGTCGGCGTTCGGCGAGAGCACGACCTGCGTGCCGATGTCGCCGATGGCATCGTCCGCTCCGAGCGCGAGCACGTTTCCGAAGATCCCGAGTACGGCAACCGCGAGTACGCCGATAGCGACACCCAACACGGCGAGGACGGTCCGCACTCGGTTTCGCTGTAGGTTCCGCGAGGCCATCGCGATCGCCGGCCGCCACGCACTCACACTCATTCGGTCGCCCCCTCCGGTCGTCCGCCGACGAGCACCCCGTCCGTAAGTTCGACGACGCGGTCGGCGTACTCCTCGACGAGCGCGTCGTGAGTCACGGCGATTACGGCGACGCCCTCGGACCGGACACGCTCGAACTCCGCGAGGATCGACTCGCCGGTATCTGTGTCGAGGTTGCCGGTGGGCTCGTCCGCGAGCAACACGTCCGGCTCGTTTATCAGTGATCGCGCGATCGCGACTCGCTGTTTCTGGCCGCCCGACAGCTCGGGTGGCTCGTGTGCCAGCCGGTCGCCCAGTCCGAACCGCTCCAGCAGCGATTCGGCCCGGTCAGTCGCATCTCCGGGGTCGAACGCGGTCGGCAGCGAGACGTTCTCGACGGCGGTCAACGTCGGCAGCAGGTGGAAATCCTGGAAGACGAAGCCGATCGACTCTTTCCGCGCCGCGGTTCGCTCTTCTACCGTGAGGCTCGTCACGTCGGTCCCGGAGAGGAGCCGCTGCCCGTCCGTCGGGTCGTCGAGCAGGCCGAGAACGTTGAGCAACGTCGACTTCCCAGATCCGCTGGGGCCGACGACCGCGACGAACTCCCCCGGTTCGACCGCGAGATCGACGGCATCGAGCGCGACCACCGGCTCTGCCCCGCCGCCCGGGTACTGTTTCGTCACGCCCTCCAAGGCAACGCTATACATCTCGCCGACGGGCAACGACCACGGCGACGACGAGCCCGAGCGCGCCGAGCGCCCCAATCCCGAGTGCGACGGGTCCGACTCCGGCTCCTGAGAGCGCGCCGAACCGGCCGTCACTCGTGTCCCCGTCCGACGGCGGCGGGAGATCGACGGAGAGGGTTTCGACGTACCGGACCCCTCTGTCGGTGTACTCGATGCGGAGCGGGACGGTGTCGGCGACGGAGGCGTTCGCCGCCGCGTGGATCTCGAACGGAACGAAGTCACTCCCGTCGACGACGCCAACGAAGTACGACTCTCCGTCTGCGGTCGCGGACACGCCGTCGGCGTCGGCCACGTCGACGACGACGCCCTCGATACCCTCATCGCCTGTATTCGCCAGATTGGCGTCGATCACGATCCGGTCGTCACCCGCGTGCGTGACGCTCGCGCCGGTTACCGTCGGGCGGCCGTCGCGCGGCGGGTACGACAGGTCGCTCTCGACGACTCCCGACGCACCCTCGCCGTCGGGAGGTGCTGCGGACGAGCGGAACGCCGCCGAGAACGTGACGTTCGACTGTCGCTCTAGCGGACCGAGGTCGACGACGACCCGGCGCTCCTCGCCGGGTGCTACGTCCTGGACGACGAACGGCCCGGCGTCTACGGAGGTACCGTCGGACCCGGACGCCGTCACGCTCACTCTGTCGGCAGCGACGGTCCCGGTGTTCACGACGGTCACGGCGACGGGCGACGCCATCGGGTCGACCGTCTGCTCGTCTGACCCGGCGTCTAAGCCGCCCCCACCGCCCCCGAGTAATCCGTCGATTCCACCGATACCGCCGACATCGACGCCCTCGGCGTCGCCGTCGTCGTCCTGGAGGTCAGCCGGAGAGAGCGCGCGAACACGGAGGTCGACCGCGGTCTCAGCTGGCTCGACGTCAACGACAACGTCGCGTTGGACCCTGACAACCGGCGGGTCGGGCTCCTCGTCGGCGTCGTCGGCATCGTCAGCGTCGGCATCGTCAGCGTCGTCGTCGATCGGTTCGGTCGCGACGACCTCGACGGTGAGTCGGTGCTCGCCGGGCTCGTCGAAGGTCGTCCACAGCGTCGCGTCGAGGTCGTCGCCCGGCGACAACGCGCCCGGCGCGGCCGCAGTATCACGGACCGCTCCGTCGGCGTCGAGGAGTCGAATCTCGCTCACGTTCGCCGGTTCCGCGCTTCCCGCCGAACTGGCGACCGTGACGTTCACCGCGGTTCGCTCGCCGACGACCGGCTCCGACGGGCCGACCGTGATGTCGTCGACGGTGATTCGCGCGTCAGGGACCCCGACCGCGCCGCCGACCGCCGCGACCGCGGCGAGACAGGCGAGCAGGAGGGCCGTCGTTCGAGTGGATGGCAAAGTCAACTACGGTACGGGCTCATGTAGGATATATTCGTCGTAGCCGGCAGTCCGCGCGTGAGGCGGCAACTTACGGGCATGTGGTGACCGGCGCACACACGACGGATTCCGCGTGGAGTCGGGACCTCGATCCGGACGACGTACCGGTTAAGGAGGGTTTTTCAACCGTCCGGCGTTACGCAGTAGTAATGAGAGAACTCGCCACCGCGCGAGCGGGTGAGAAGCGATGATGGGCGGTAACGACCAGCAGGCGTACGACCGCGGGACCTCGCTGTTCTCGCCCGACGGGCGCATTTATCAGGTGGAGTACGCTCGCGAGGCAGTCTCGCGGGGTGCGCCGAGTGTCGGTGTCCGGACGACCGAAGGCGTCGTCTTCGTCGCGATGTCGCGTGCCAGCTCCACGCTGATGGAGGCTGACAGCATCGAAAAGCTCCACAAGCTCGACGACCATCTCGGCACCGCGAGCGCGGGCCACGTCGCTGACGCCCGCCAGCTGATCGACCTCGCACGTCGCCAGTCGCAAGGGAACCGCCTGCGGTACGGCGAGCCCGTCGGTGTCGAGACGCTGACGAAGTTCATCACCGACCACATACAGGAGAACACCCAGCGCGGCGGCACTCGTCCCTACGGCGCGGCGCTGCTTATTGGTGGCATCGAGAACGGCGAGCCGCGTCTCTTTGCCGCCGACCCATCTGGCACCCCCAACGAGTGGAAAGCGACCGTCATCGGCGGCGGCCGCAAAGAGATCCAGGGTCACCTTGAGGACGAGTGGAGCGATGAGCTCTCGCTGGAAGCGGGTATCGAACTCGGTGTGGCTGCGCTTGCCGCCCACGACGACGAGTTCGCCCCCGGCGACCTTGCGGTCGCGACGATCACCGAGGCGGACGGCTACCGGACCATCCCCGAGGACGAGGTTGCCGACGCGTTCGCGGCTGCCGGACTGACGACGGAAGACGAGGAAGATGCGGACGCCGATGGCGAGGACACGGACGACGACACTGACGAGGAGTAACGCTCCTTCCGGTTGGTGATTGGTTGGTCGTCACGGCCGACCGTCGCACCCCTTTTTATTCGACCGCGCCGAACGAAACCCATGGTACGTCTCGGCGAGTTGGTCGCGTATCCGATGAAATCGCTCGACGGTGTTGCCGTCGATCGCTCCGAACTGGGTCCACGTGGCGCGTTGCGCGGAGACCGATCGTACGCGCTCGTTGCGGCCGGTGTCGACCCAGAGACCGCCTCCGTCGGCGGGGATGGCGGCTACGTCAACGGAAAACGCGAGCCGGCGATCCACTCGCTTCGCGCGAGCTACGAACGCAGAGGAACTGCCGACGCGACACCAACTGCCGTAACGCTTCGGCGACCGGAGCGCGTCGTGGACGGCGTCACGGTCGAGGCGGACGAACGGCGGTTCGCGCTCCCGGACGACGCCGAGGCGCTAGCGGCGTGGGTCGGCGAGTACGTCGGCTACGCGGTCGAGCTCGTCGCGAACTCGAACGGCGGGTTTCCGGACGACCGGGCCGCACCCGGGCCGACGGTCGTCTCGCAGGCGACGTTGGAGACGGTCGCCTCGTGGTTCGACGGCGTCGCGGACGCGCGGGAGATGCGTCGTAGACTCCGACCCAACGTCGTGTTAGAGGACTGCCCTCCGTTCTTCGAAGACCGGCTGTTTGCCGACCACGGCGAGGGCGTCCGGTTCACGATTGGCGGCGTCGATCTCGTCGGCGTCAACCCGTGTCAGCGCTGTGTCGTCCCCTCGCGCGACCCGGACTCGGGTGTTGAGATCGACGGATTCCGTGAGACGTTCGTCACAAAGCGCCGCGAGAGTCTCCCGGAGTGGACCGAAAGCGATCGGTTCGACCACGACTTCCGGCTGATGGTAAACACCGTCGTCCCCGAGCGCTCGTGGGGATCGACCGTCGCCGTCGGCGACGCGGTCGCAATCGACGAAACGGTTCGGGTCGACGACGACGGTGCTGAGGCGTCGAACGCGTGACGCCGACCACGCGGTCGACCCGCGTCCAGAACGCCGAATCGGTTATAAATCACCTACGGGGTTGCGTATATAAGAGCCACCACGTGGTGGGATGTCCGACAGGCCATGATCGCGGAACGGACCGCCCGCTGGACGGAGAATAGATGACTCGGCCAGCAGGCAGGGTATATAAAATGGCCTCCCCCAGCGCGTTGTACGCTGGTTGCTCAGAACGGTATTATACATAAGCCAGCAGAAGTGGTATATAAATGAACCAGCCGGGCGATTCAGCGCCCGCCGTCGGTCAGCGCGACCCGCTCGTCGCCGTCGGCGTCGTCGGTAGCCGCCGTCGGGTGGGTGGTTCCGTCGTCGAGCGGAGCGTCCTCGCCCGCAAAGTGGGTCCAGAGAGTGACTCCGGCGACCGCGTACGCGACGAGGTCGTAGTGGACGTTCCCGCCGAACCCGGTGAACGC
>CAYRWH010000031.1:12219-14160 GCA_964427935.1 uncultured Halobellus sp.
GCGGGTCGGATAGAGTACCCCAATGTACGGTGTTGCGACCATCAGCCCGAACAGCACCGCGACAGCGACGCGAGCGGAGGCGAACTGCGATGCTCGCCGGCTTTCGAACGCCTTGTCGCCGGGAGCAACGACGAGTCCGCATGACTCCAGCGCCTCCCGAAGATCGTCACGCGACACCGTGGCGTCGTGGTGGATCCCAACGGTACCGTTTCGCTGTGTCGCTGAGGCGGCGCTGACCCCGTCGTGATCGGCGAGTACGGCTTCGAGCAGCGACTCGTCGCGTTTCGTCTCAAGCCCGTCTACCTCGAAGGTATCGTTGACGTGGTCGGCCGGTACCCGCGCGACGCGTGGTCCGGAACCAGACCCCGAACCGTCGACGCCCGGATCGTCGATTCCCCGCTGTTCGACCGCGGCCTCAAGCGCCGACCGAGGGCCGCGGGTGTCGTCTCCTCGCATGAAACGTACCTACGGCTCCACGAGCATGAAACTTCCCCCAGCGGGAGCGACTCACTTTGCGTAGTAGCTCGTGAAGAAGCCAGAGAGAAACGACGAGATCCCGACAGCGACCAGTAGGTCCGAACGGTCCAACGAGTCTCGGTCGGAACCCGAGAGGATCGCGGTGAGTGCGAGGCTGATGACGAGCGAGATGACGCCGTTGGCAATATGCGTGGTGAATCCACTCATGTGGTTGGATACGGACGCCGCCGGCATATCGTTTCGGGGGCCGTGCGGTGGTTCACGCGTTTACGGATTCGAGGTATCGGGTGACCACGATCCGTCCCTTTCGGGTCAGGGTAGTGCCCGTCTCGGCGTCGGCGACGAGTCCATCCTCGCGCAGCGAGTCGAGAATCATCGATGTGCGGGTCGCGTCGCCGGTGACAACGTCGGCGACGCTCGCTTCGCCGCCCGCGGAGTAGATCGACACGAGTATCTCCAGCTCGTCGTCGGTGGGATCGAGCGTCTCGACCTCTTCGCGGACCTCCGCGTACTCCAACTTAATATACCGGCCGAGAACGTTGAGCGTCCGGGAGTCTGGAACCGTCGTGATCGATGTGAGTGTCTGTGCGTCCGGCACGTGGCGAAAGACGAGTGCCGGGTGTTTGGAGCCGCCAATCGTCCGTTCTGTGTGCTCGTAGTCGATGACCGTCGAGAGGTCGACTGAAAAGGGGTCGGGACATCCGACGAACCGTATCTGGCCGGCCGACAGGGAGAGTTTCGCCTTGTGGTCCGACGCGTCCGTAACGCGACCGCCGACCTTTGCCGGATGCCGAACCGTTACGGTCACGTCGTGTAATAACGCCTTGAACAGAACGGGGACGAACCGATCCATGGCGTCCGGTTCTCCCTCGATGAGGGCTGTGTGTCGCGTTCCGTTCTGGTCGTACGCAAGCGTCACGCTGTCGCTGAAAAACGAGCGGAGGTCGCCGGGAACCGTCCCGACGACGACATCGAAGACGCTCGACAGCGGGACCGTCGTGCGCGAGTCATTCGTTGCTAACACCAGCCGTCGCTGGCTCAACAGGATCCGCCCTCGGACGGGTTCGTCGCCGCCGATGTCGGGGGTGTACAGCCGGCCGACAAAGTCGGCCACCACGGACTCCTCCATCGGAGGGTGATTGGGGGAGTCGGAACTTGAGCGTTCCGCGTGACATATCAGCAATGATAACAGGCTGTCAGGACGCACGTGTCCGAGAAACACGGTAGGTTCTGTGCGAGACGAGTCGAGAGATGCCTCACGAGTCGGTCGACGAGGCGGCGAACAGCAAAGCCTAATGAGGTGGGGGCCAAACCAGCAAGTGATGCCCACTGTAGAATACCTCAACTACGAAGTGCTCGACGACCACGGCTGGTCGATGGACGACGACGACCTCTTCGAGGAGGCGGCTGACGCCGACCTCGGCGACGAGGACTACGGCAGCCTCGAAGTGAATCAGGGCGAGT
>CAYRWH010000032.1:0-6066 GCA_964427935.1 uncultured Halobellus sp.
TCGACCTCGTCGACCCGCTGAAGATCGCGGGCCAGGACTTCTACGTCTCCGACGGCAACGCCCCCGGCGAAGGCGCTCCCGGCCCGGCCGACCTCATGGAGCGACTCACCGACGTGACGGATCACTACGACATGGATACGGTGTTTCTCTCGAACTCGGGCGCGGAAGCGGTCGAGAACGCGATCAAGATCTCCTACGACGACGCCGACGGCGCAAAGTACGCGATCACGTTCGACGGTGCGTTCCACGGCCGGACGCTCGGTGCGCTCTCGCTCAACCGCTCGAAGTCAGTGTACCGCCGCGATTTTCCGGAGATCAGCACCGTCCACGACATGCCGTTCTGTGACGACCGGGGCTGCAGCCCGGAGACCTGCTCGTGTGGCTTCTTTGCCGGGGGCACCTCCCGACTGCGGCAGAAACTCGACCCGAAGCGCGGCCACGTCGACCCCGAGTCCGTCGCGTACCTGATCATGGAGCCGATTCAGGGAGAAGGTGGGTATCGGTTCCCCTCGGACGCGTTCATGGACGAGATCGCCGCCGTTGTCGACGAGCACGACATCACGCTCGTCGCCGACGAGATCCAGGCTGGTGTCGGTCGAACCGGCGAGATGTGGGGCTCGGATCACTACGCGATCGAGCCCGACGTGATCGCGAGCGCGAAGGGACTCCGCGTGGGGGCGACGATCTCACGCTCAGACGTGTTCCCGGAAGAGACCGGTCGGATCTCCTCCACGTGGGGTGCCGGCGATATCATCGCCTCGTTGCAGGGCGCGCTGACGCTCGATGCGATCGAAGCGGAGGGGCTCATGGAGAACGCGACGGTCCGTGGCCAGCAGTTCCGCGAGATCATGGCTGACGCGGACCCCGAGGGCGTCGTCGACATCCGCGGGCTCGGACTCATGCTTGCCGTCGAGTTCGATTCGAGGGAGCGCCGCGACGAGGTGATGAAACGCGCCGTGAGCCACGGGCTGCTCACGCTGGCGTGCGGATCGAAAGTGCTCCGGATTCTTCCGCCGATGGATGTCACCGCACGCGAAATCGAGCTCGGCTGTGACCTGCTGACGACTGCGATCGACGAGGCGGCCTGACCGGTCGTGCGCAACCACCACGGATAAACGATTCACGCTCGGATCAGACGCATGGCTGATATCGACGCGGACGACGCCGCCCTCCCTGCGGACCTCAGTCCGATCCGTGACGCGCTGGTCGAGTGGTACGAGGCGGACCACCGAGAGTTCCCGTGGCGGCGGACCGAGGATCCCTACGAGATACTCGTTAGCGAGGTGATGAGCCAGCAAACCCAGCTCGATCGGGTCGTCCCCGCGTGGGAGGATTTTGTTGACCGGTGGCCCACAACCGCCACCCTCGCGGGAGCCGACCGCGGCGACGTGGTCGCGTTCTGGTCCGACCACTCCCTTGGCTACAACAACCGCGCAAAATACCTCCACGAGGCGGCGACGCAGATCGAAACGGAGTACGCCGGGGAGTTCCCACGGACGCCAGAGGAGTTATCCGAACTAATGGGTGTCGGCCCCTACACCGCCAACGCAGTCGCCTCGTTCGCCTTCAATAATGGAGACGCGGTGGTCGATACGAACGTCAAGCGCGTTCTTCACCGCGCATTCGACGTGTCAGATGACGACGCAGCGTTCGAGCGGGCCGCTTCTCGTCTCATGCCCGATGGAGAGTCCAGAATCTGGAACAACGCGATTATGGAACTCGGTGGCGTCGCCTGCGGAAAGAAACCACGGTGTGACGAGGCTGGGTGTCCGTGGCGCGAGTGGTGTCACGCGTATCAGACTGGTGACTTTACCGCACCCGACGTTCCCACGCAGCCAAGCTTCGAGGGGAGCCGTCGGCAGTTTCGTGGGCGAATCATCAGCCTCCTGAGCGAACACGACGAGATGGAATTGGATACACTCGGCCACCGGATCCGGGTCGACTACACGCCGGGCGGGGAGTACGGGCGGGAGTGGATCCGCGGGATAGTCAGCGACCTCGCCGCTGACGACCTGATAGATGTCGACGAGAGCGACGCAACCGACGATGTGACAGTCCGACTCGACCGGTGAGTGTGACGGATCGACCGGAACGTTTCACAACTCGTTCTGTTCCACGACTCGATCTGTTCTACGTCGTTCAGTCTGTTTTTGTGCCGTTCAGTCCGCTACTCCGCGGATGACTCGGTGACGATCCCCGGCTCGTCGCTAGCGATAACGACGATCCGGTCGGTGACATCTTCCATTGTGTTGGCAAGCTCGTCGAGAAGGATGGCAAACTCTCGGTACAACAGCGCATCGGCGGTTCGTCCCTCATCAAAGGCCGTTTCGATCACGTTGTCGCGGATAGTGTCACAACGACTCTCGCCGTCCTGAACCGCTTCGATCCCCTCTGTGAGGGTCACGGTGGCGTTCGGGACCGTGAGGCCGTGGACGAACCGCTCGACGACGCCCTGAAGTGTCGCCGCCATCGTCACGGTCTGATCAGCCATCTCGGTGAGTCCCTCAAACGGGGTGGTTCCGTGTTCGGGCCGTGTCATCGCTAGCTCCTGTGTGATCCGCTCGGTATGATTAGCGATCACGTCTAAATCGTTGTACAGCTCGATGAGTGAGGCGGCGTTGAAGTTGATCCGCGTGTTGAGGAGCCCCATCTCACCGGGATCGGAATCGGTGATCGACCCGGTTATGTTTCGGTTCAAATTGTCACACTCGCTCTCGATTTCCCCGATTCGGTCGACGGTGGCGTGGTACTCACCGTCGGTTTCGTAGCGATCGAAGGCTTCCGGAAGGAGTTCGATACAGTCGTTCAGTCGGTCGAGATACGTCTCGGTCCGTGACTCCAGTTGGTCCCCGAAATCGGCGTCGTCGGTCATTGGTGGTCGTATCCCCATTTTGACCGACAGCAGTTAAGTCGTGTCGCCTGAAGCCGGTCGAAATTCGATTACGTATCGGATATGGTTCAGCGCGCGGTGGCTGACACTGTCGAATCGCCATCCGTTTAATCGGTGGGGACAAACCCGAACGTATGACCGAGGCCATCGATAGCGACCTCTACGAGCGAACGAAAGCGCTTCTGGAGCCGGGAGACATCGAACTTGTTGGCTGTGTCGTCCACACAACGCTGAGCGGTCAGGAGGACCTCGAACTCCACGAGTTGACCGTCGAGCTCAACGACATTATCGCTACCCACGCCGGAAAGGGGGAGACGTACATCGAGGCAGGCAACGATAACACCGACTTCTCTTCGAACCAGTTTCAGGGACTCACCCTTGCGGACGAGTCGTTCGTCTGGGAGTGTCAACAGCTACTCCGCGATGGAACCTTCGACATCGTCGTCTACTACGAGGCCGGGATTGACCAAGACGCCCTCGCTGAGGACGTGGAAGCCCTCGACGGCGTCGGCGACGTGATGCAGGTGCCGTGAGCGCGGTCCAGAACCGAGAGAGACACCCGTGACGGACACCGTGTTGCTTCCAGGCGGACGAGACGTACGAGCGACCTTGGATGTCGCCGCGAGCGACGAGTCTCGCGCCGATTCGGTCGTCGTCGCCTGTCCGCCACATCCACAGCACCGCGGCCATCGCGGCGACGAACGACTGATGGCTGCGAGCGACGCACTTACCGATCGCGGCATCGACTGTCTTCGGTTCGATTACGGCGAGTGGGATGAGGGGTACGGCGAGTGTGCCGACGCGGACAACGCGGTAGCGTGGGCGCGTGAGCGATACGATCGGGTTGCGCTGTTCGGCTTCTCATTCGGCGGGACCGTCGCGCTCGTCACGGCTGCCTCGTGGCCCGCTCTCGCCGGCGTCTGCGCGCTCGCACCTACGGCGCAGCTGAATCCCGATGTCGATGCCGTCGCCGCACTCGATAGTCTAATAAATGATGACGACGCCGAGGATGGAACAGTTCCGGTGTGTGTCCTCTACGCGACCCGTGATTCGACCGCGGACTGGAAGCCGGTCGTCGAGCGAGCGGAGACGCTGGGGGTCGAGACGGTCGCGTTCGACGCTGACCACTTTTTTATTGGCCGGACGCGAGACGTTGGCGAGGCGGTCAGTGCGGCGATGGGTCCGTGGCTGTCGGAGTCGGATTCCTCCCACAGTTAAAGCCGTGGGCTTCCTCCTTGTATTCGTGTGAATTCCAGTTTCAGACCTCGCGATCAGTTGTAGCCGCGCCAGCGCCGACCGCACTCTTTGCATTTAAAGAATCGAGTCGGGGGCTCGTCCGCTGCGCCGGTCTGTTTGATCGTGTACCACGCTTCGTCGTGGCCGCACTCGTCACAGACGACATCGGTGGCGGTCGGCTTCCCCTCGAAGTTCGCGCCCTCTTCCGTCTCGATCAACTCGTCTCCGGTCTGCTCGACGGTCGATTCGAACTGCTCGGCGAGCCCCTCGTCACGGGCCGTGGTTGTCCCACAATCGTCGTTCTGACACACCATCTCGTCGCCGGTCGAGACCATCATCGAGCCGCAGTCATCACAGAACTGCATATAGTTCTCAGTCCGTGGTCGATCGGTTTATGTCCGGTGGCCGAGCCGTCACTGGCGTCGGTCGAACTCGGGACCGCTCTCGCTCACCATCGGACAGCCTCGGAGCCGGAACTCATCGAACCCGATGACCTCGACAATGTCGGTCCCATCCAGTGTACAGGCGGTCGTCGGCGGCTCGGCGAAGTGAGGACAGCGGTGGCAGTAGGTGCGTTTATCGACGACATCGTCGCTTCGCGTGTCCGGTCCCGGCATCTCCTCGTCGGCGAGCGGGAGATCAGTGTCGTCCTCAAGCGCGTCCCAAACGTCGTCCATGTCGACCTCGTCGACCGCCATCCGCTCAAAGGGGTCTTCGACCGACCCCGGGGGTGCGTCCGGGTCGGCCGAGGTGTCGAGTTCGGCGAACGGATCTAGCTCGTTGTTCGTACCGACTTCATCATCGGTCGTGCTTTCGTGAACGGTTATGTCCTCGCGATCGGTTGTGTCTTCAGCATCCACGGTCCGACTATCATCGAGATCAGCGAACGGGTCGTGCTCGCCGTCGACCTCTGGTGGACCCTCGTGATCGGGGAACTCGTTGGCGTCGGCGGCGCTTCTCTCGTCGTCCGCGCTCTCATCGCCGGCAGTACTCCCCTCGCCGTTGGCGTCGTCATCGATCCCACGGTCGCCGTCTTCAGGATCGGTCATCGTCTCCTCTCAACGCCGGAGTCAGTCCCGTCTTCGGGTCCCGTGTCACGCGTGCTGATATCCGACCCAGCCGGGTCGCTCTGGGTATCAGCGTTTTGGGCCGTTGACTCTCTGTTCGTGGTCGCATCAGTTGTCTCCCCCTCCGGAGTTTCCCCGGCGGTCTCTCCGTCGTCCGCGGTCGACGCGACAGCCCCTTCGAGGGCGGGTGTGTCGTCGACGCGGAGCCAAGACGTTCCGATGAAGCGTCGACCGGGATCGATCGCGTCGATCCGACTTTCACAGTACGGACACTCCGGTTTCGACAGCAGCGACAGCCGGACACCGTTCCCGCAGCCGTCACACTCCGCGGTTCGGACCCCGTGACGGTTCGCCTCGGCGAGGATATCGTCGAGACGCTCGCGTTCGGCCCGCTCGTGTTCTACCGCCCGCATCTGCCGTTGGGTACGGACTACACCGCTAGCGACCCGTGAGAGTTTGTCCACCGCGTCCTCGTTCGCCTCGGCCAGTGATTCGACTCGCGCCGCAAGGTCGTCCACTCGGTTTTCGGCGTCCGCAACCGACTCGGTGGCGTCGTCGATATCGGCCGCGAGCGTCTCCGTTCGGTCGGCGAGCGCGTCGAGATCCCTTTCCAACCGAGCGATGGCCTCGATAGTCTCATCGACCGCATCGAGGTCGTCGTCGATCGCGTCAAGATCGTCGTCGACCCTATCCAGATCGGCGGCAAGGGACTCGATTCGGTCGATCGTCTCAGGGTGGGTGTGGTCGGTCTCCGCTTTCCCTTCGACGTCTCGATACACTCGTACGAGTCGCTCGCGAAGGTCCTCGATGTCTTCGTCGACCCGTGTCGCGAGTTCCTCCACGCGCGACGAAAGCGCCCTGAGGTCGGTCGGG
>CAYRWH010000032.1:6166-13995 GCA_964427935.1 uncultured Halobellus sp.
GACCCGTGTCGCGAGTTCCTCCACGCGCGACGAAAGCGCCCTGAGGTCGGTCGGGGTGTTAGCGTCCACCATGGTGTCGCTGTCGCCGTCGGCGTCCACCATGGTGTCGCTGTCGCCGTCGGCGTCCACCGTGGTGTCGCTGTCGCCGTCGACGGGCTCTGGCGTGTCAGGATCACTCATCACGGGTCCTCCGCATCTGTTCGTCCTTTGGGTAGGGGAGTTAAGTAATCTGTCGTACAATTCTCCAAGTCGATACTCAGCGGATCTTTCGTACGTCGCTGATGTCGAATCCGCCGTCGTGGACCTCCGTCTCGAACCTGACGATGTTCTCCGCCTCAAGCCGCGAGAGCACGCCACGGAACTCCCGAACGAACATGGTTCGGGCACGCTTCGATCCGCCGCTTTCCCAAGCGAATTGGAGGGTCCCGCCAGCAGCGTCCATCAGCGTCCCGAACTCCTGGTCGGTCAGTGAATCCTCGTTGACTAACACCAGAATCAGTCCCTGCCAGCGTGCGGCGGCCTTTTTTAATCCCTTCATCACCATCGCGATGTCGCTCCACTCCATGTCATCGGACACAACACTCACGAGATCGGTCACGGAGTCGATACAGACGAGGTTCCCCGTCGCGTTTTCGGTGAGGTAGTCGCCGAAAGCAGTGAGCACGTCGTCGTACCGGCCGCGATCACTCAACTCCGTGATCGACGTGGTCTCGCCCTCGTACCACTCCCGCGGGATCGGACTGAGCTGAAAGAACTCCGGTGAAAGGTCTCGGAACTCGATTCCTGCCGTCGCGGCGTCAACCACCTCGTCGGCCATCGTGTACCCCATCTCGCGGGTGAGTGCGTCCTTATGAGCCGTAAACGAGAGGTAGTGAACCTCCGGCGGAACCGATGCGTCCCCGGGCAGATCCCCATAGTACAGATCGAATAGCTCCTCGTCGGTTCGCGCGAGTGCGTTCATTGCTGCGCTCGTGTAGAGGAACTCCCGCGCGCCGGCTCCTGATTCGCCCGCGAGCAACACCACGCTCCCCGGCGGCGCACCTCCGTTGAGAATCGAATCCAGCCGAGCGACACCGAACGGTACGCTTGACATGTCTCGATACGGGGTACCGTCCCGCTTAGTGTTGTCCCTCGTCCGTCTCGGACCGGACAGGGGCCGAGTCGTCGACCACCTGTGCCCCCTCGTTAGTCGCGCGGACGACCGAGACCATCCCGCCGACGCCGGCCTCGTCGAGAGCACGGTTGCCCGCCTCGGCCGCCGCCTCGGCACGGTCGGCATCGGTGACGCCGTACACTGTCGGTCCCCACGACGACTGGCCCGCGCCGAACACTGCCGGCGACGCCGAGAGCGACGCCACGATATCGCCGACAGGCGGACGGTACACCCCGCCCTGTTCGTCGGCGTACCACGATCCGTTGAGCCGGCCGACCGCTGCCACCGCCGTGCCGAACGCCTCAGCGCGCCCCGTCGCGATCGCGGGAAGCACGCGACGCGTGACGATCCCGGCGATGCGGTCCGCAACGCCGGGGTCTGCCCGCTCGACCGCGGCGCGCATCGAGGCGTCCTCGTCGTCTCCGTCTCGGCCCGGTTCGGCGTCCGGTCGGACGAGAAGGAACCGCCAATCCTCGGGCACCGGATGACGCGCAGAGACCGGTGGAACCGTCCACTCGCCGTCTGCCGGACGGTCGGTCGTGAATCGTGCGGTTGGGTGCCCCGCGTCGAGGACGAACCCACCCGATTCGAACGCCGCGACGCCGACTCCGGATCGCCCGCCGCGACCGAGCGCGGGCGCGTGTTCGCGGACTCGTGGGGGCGTGTCGTGTGCGCCGGCGACCGCCGCGAGCGTCGTCGCCGCCAACTGTGTCCCACTTCCGAGTCCGGCGTGTCGCGGCAGCGACGACGTAACCGTCACCGACGCGCCCGAAACACCCAGACGGTCCGCGGCGGCGACCGCGTATCGCCGCACGTCCTCCCGGATCGCATCGGTGGTTGTTCCGCGCGTCGCGCGCGTCTCCCTGACCGCATCGTCGTCAACATCGACCGTCACGGTCTCGGCCGGGGTCGCCGTCACTGAGACCACTGGTTCCGCGAGCGCCAGCCCGAGCGCTCCGTACAGTCGCTCGTGTGAAAGGCTCAGGTTACAAAAGCCGAAGTGAAGCCGTGCGCCGGCGCTCACGCGTACCATACTCGGGTTGTGGTTCGGCTCGGGCGTATAAAAGGAACCGAGACGGGGGCGAAAACCGCCTTCGTCTCACTCCTCCCAGTCCGGGTTCGGTCGGGCCGGCGCGAACACGTCGATACCCTCGACCGGGACCTCTCCGTCGTTGATTGCGGCGTGTGGCTCGCCGCCGGGGATCGCGAACGTGTCACCCGCGTGGACGGGTCGTTCCTCGCCGTCGACGACGAACGTGAGCGTCCCACTCGTGACGGTTCCGACCTGCTCGTGTGGGTGGTCGTGTTCGGGGACCTCCGCGCCGGGTTCAATATAAAAGCGCTGGATGCTGGCCTTCTCGCCCGCTGCGCCTTGCGTGAGGTGGACGCCGGGGACCGCTTCCGTCGACTCGGTCGACTCCTCTGAGACGATATCCATGTTCGCCACGGCACCGCGTGGACACTTAATAACGTGGGAGAGAGTGGCGTCTCATACGGGATTCCCGCTCGGCGCTCCGCGCGGGGAGCCACTGATGAGCCCACGACTTTAGTCGCGGGTAACTGACTGCTCGGGGGCGTACATCACGTAGTCGCCACCGGGCACGCTTACGGCAACTTCGCCGGTATCGTCGACTTCGATTGGCTCCCCTTGGCCCACGTGGTCAACGAGGACAGTTCCCGGCTCCCAGCCGGCCTCGACGGTGTTCGTGTGGGGATTGTCGTCGACGTTGATTCCAGCGAGTAGGTTCCCCTCGCGCTCATAGAGGTAGACTTCCCTGCCGACGTGACGGTGGAGCAACTCGCCGCGTGCCAGCGTGTTCTTGACGCGGATCAGGTCCCGAACGCGGTCGTCTTCGAGGTCCTCGCCGACGGTGGTGTTGAACAGGTGTGGCGTGCCGGGATACGAGAGGATCAGCGCGGTCGCGAGCCGCATCGGCTCGCCCTCCGGTGAATCGGGGCCGACACCCGGTCCGGCCGCGTCGTGGTTCTGTACGAAGGTGACGGCGGCGTCGGGATTCTCGTGGACCACTCCGTTCCCCTCCGCGACGAGCGAGAGATCGGTCTGCTCGAACGCGTCCACCACGTCGGCGTACAGCGGAAAGTCGAACACGTCCATCCCGGTGTCGACGTACTCCAGCAGCGTGTCGGTGTGGCTCTCCTCCCACACCTCGCCGACGCGCCAGAGGCCGAGATCCGCACAGAGCGGGATGATCTCCTCCTCGAAGTACCACGGCCAGACGTGTGCGGCGGCGTCGAACCGGACGCCGTCGACGCCCATGTCGGCAATAGCGGTCAGGTAGTCGGCGTGTGCCGCCTGTACCTCCGGATGACGAACGTCGAGGTTTGGAAGAGCCAACAGCGACTCGTCGTACTGGTCGTTCTCTATCTCGCCGCGGTAGTCGTCAGCGGGGACGTGTGTGAAGTGTTCTTCCGTCTCGAACTGCGGCCAGTCGAGCCGCGTCGTCGCGGTCGGGTCGTCCGCGTCGCCCCACAGGTCCGCCGGTGCGGGGTCGGGGTTCGCCATGTGGTTGAGCACGGTGTCGACGATCACCTCGATGTCGCGGTCGTGAGCCGCCTCGACGAGCGACCGGAGTTCCCTTTCCGTGCCGAGCGCGCCGTCGAACTCGCGGAGGTCGACGGGCTGGTAGCCAAGTGGGGGATGTGGTTCAAGCTGGCCGAACTCCGGGTGTTCCGGCTCGTAGAACCCCTCCTGATCCGCCGTTGCGAGGTGTTGGAAATCGAGTTTTCCGCGAGCCGGCTGGGGAAGCCACACCGCGTCGACCGCGGCGTCCGCCAGCAGGTCGAGGTCTGCTTCCACCTCCCTCCAAGGCGTGTGAAAGTACTGGTAGATGACCCCCTCGCCGTCGCTTTCGCGAGTGACGCTCGCGGCAGGCTCCGGGGGGTCGCCGGCATCCCCCGACGGTTCCTCCTCGCCGAGACACCCCGCAACGCCGAGTCCAACTCCTGCGGTCGCGGTCGCTGCCGCCCCGCGGAGAAACCGTCGACGCTTCACGCCGGCAGTATCAGCCCCCGCGTTCGACGGTTTAACCGTGGCATCCGACCCCGCGTTCGACGCTTCCGATGGTGCTGGGGATCCGTCGCCCTCGTCGGTGTCGTCGCCGTCCAATGACATGTGCTGTACTATTTCATCATTGTTTTGGGCATATAAACGCTCGGCCGGTTCGGGGAGTGGGTGAACGAGTGCGAGTGAGGTCGGTACAGTGAACGAATGCGAGTGAGGTCGGGCGGTCGCGAACGATGGTCCCGCTACGGGAACGGGTGGTACTCTCGATCAAGCATCGGCTCGAACCCCATCGATCGCGGCACGTCGCTGGCGCGGTCGCCGAAGAACGGATCGCCGGTAAACAGGGGCTGCGCCTCGGGGATCAGTGCCCGGACCGCCTCGAATCCGAGGGCAGCCACGTCCCGGGTGGTCGTCCGCGAGACGAGCGGATCGAGTCCGACGGACCGAATCCGGTTGACGACGGCGTCGAGCGCTGCGCCCCCCGAAAGCCCCGGCTCGCCGAGCCCCTCGGCCGAGACCGTCGCCTCCGGATCGAAGAACTCGCGGGTGACATCCGGGAACACAGCGTGGTGTCCAATCGCAGCGCTCTCGTCGGCGGCTGCCGCCTCGCCCATCGACCGGAGCTCCGTCCAATTCTGTAACGCCTCCGCGAGCGCGCTGCGAGCGGCGGCGACGGGGTCGAGGTCCGCGCCCGACCCGGCGGCGAACCGGGGCCACTCTCCGTCGCGATGGACGCCGACGGCGACGACCGGAACGTCGATATCGGTCGTGACGAGCAGCGGCGAGACCGTCAGCGACTCCGCTCGCGCGCGCTTCGTGAGCCGGTCGAAAGTTGGATCGTTGATTTCGATCCCGAGCGGCTCCGTTGTCGAGTACCACGTTGTCATCGTCGCGTCGCGCTCGATCACCTCGTAGAGCCCGGATAGCGCGGCCTCAGGCCCGGAATTACCGAGCCCGAGCCCGGTAGTGATCGCGGGTCGATACCGGTTTTCCGGCGGCGGGAACGCAACGAACTCTGCGGGGAGGCTCACGAGATCACCCCCGGTAGCATCACCCGTTGTCAGCCGCTCGCCGGTCGTCCACGGTAGCGTGTCGTCGTCGTCGTACGCCGCGGCGTCCTCCGGACGCACGAATGCGTCGGGGGCGACCGGGTTCGGGACATCGGCGGCGGTCTCGGTTGTGAACGAATCGGACCGGTAGACGCCCGCAGCGTAGCGTTCGAGCCCCTCACCGAGTGCCTTCATGAACGCGGCGTCCCAGTCGTCGTCAGCACCGCCGGCGAACTCCGCGGCCCGAGCGTCGGAGAACCCGGTCGTCTCCGCGACCCGCGAGACGTAGTAGGGGATCGGGAACGACTCTCGTTCGCCCACCTCGGAGAGGAGGCCGACCCGGGAGTCGACGGCCCGCTCCGCACGGTCGAGCGCCTCGTTTAGAGAGCGCCCGGGGCCGTCAGTTGACCCGTCCGTTCCTCCACCTGAGTCACCACGGGGGAGCGCGTCTCCCGGCTCCGGGCCACAGCCACACCCTGGTACCGGGACCAGCGACCGCTCCGGTCCCGGCACCTCCAGCACTGTGTCCGCCACCGAGTCGCCGGCGAGGAGTCGGATCGTTCGGCGACCGGCGACTGCACCCGCGTAGCGAACCGCTGACCGCGTCCCACGCGGAGCTTCCGCGGGATCGGTCTCGCCGGCGGCAATTCGGTTCCGCAGACAGTCGTAACACGCGTCGTTGAAGACGGTCACCGCGGCGTCGACCCCGTCAATTGGCGCTCCGCCAACCCCACCAACCTCGACCGCGACCCACCGCTCTAGCTGGTTGTTCGCGGCCGCAAACGCGTCCGATCCGGTCGTTCCGACGACGACGGCGAGGTCGAACCCATCCAACAGCTCCGGCTCCACCGGCATCACGTTCACGTCTACGTCGCCGAGCGCGGTCTTGATCGCGTCGACCGCAGGCCCGTCTCCGACCAGTCCGATATCCATGGCGGAGTCGACGGGAAGGACGTAAAAAAAGCCCGTGGGGTTGACGGGGAGAATATAAAAACGCCCGCGGAGACGCCGGCAGAAGGCAGGTTCGCTACTCGATCAGGTCGACAGCGACATCCGTGAATTCGGGGGCGTCGAGGCCGACGAGCCGATCGTCGCCGAGTTTGAGCCGAAGTCGAGGTCGACCAACATCGATGGGTACTTTTTCCGTGTCGATGACCCCGAGATCCTCAAGACGCGTCTTGGTTCGTGAGAACGTCGCCTTCGACGCGATCCCGATGTCCTCGCCCCACTTCGAGATGTCGTACAAGAGGATATCGTTGCGGGCGGCAACGAGCAACGAGACGGTGACTTCGTCGAGTCCGTTGGCCCCCCCGCGGGCGGCGTCCAGCGACTCGAGGATCGCGTCGAAGTCCTCGCGTGCGTCCGCTCCGATGTCGGACGCCAATGTCTCTCGAACGCGGCTGATCGGCGGGGTCCGAAGCCCGTACTCCCCGGCGTCCTCGAACGCCTCTCGGTGCGTCTCGTACACCTCCGAGACGAATGAGTCGTCCGTGGTGGAGAGTGCGGCGATCCGATCTCCGGCGCTCACTATCGCCACTACGCGGGACGGTGAGACGAACAGCGCGTTGTCGACATCGTCGGGGAGGATCCTGAGCGACAGCGACTCCTCCACGATGAGGTCCGCCGCCTTCGACGCGACGAGGAAATCGTCCATGACGGCCTTCAGCGTTTGTTCGTCCGCGAGCATTGATATCCTCGGGAGGTCGTCTCGCCGAACTCCGGCTTCGACGAGCGCGACGATAGTCTCCTCGGACGGATCGATCACGAGGAGTTCGTCGTCTGTCCCTGCGAACGCCTCGTCGAGGACGTTTTCAACGTCCGTCTCGAGTAAATTTGACACCATATATCTCTCAGTATAAAAGGCATTTCCGTATTTAATATTAACGGGATCTGAGAGCGAACAACGGTGATATAGCGGTTCTATCTCGTGAAAATCGCCGATTAGCGAGATTACGGTTGAGCGTCGATCCGACACGGACGGACAGGCTTAATGTTCCATCGCGTTTTGTACACAACATGGATAACGAGAGCCTCCGGGCGGTCGACCCGGCGGTTGCGGACGCTTTAGACGGGGAGCGCACGAGACAGGAGGAGACGCTGGCGATGATCGCGAGCGAGAACCACGTCAGCGAAGCGGTGATGGAGGCACAGGGGAGCGTCCTTACCAACAAGTACGCGGAGGGCTACCCGGGAGCACGCTATTACGCCGGCTGTGAGCACGCCGATGAGATCGAGGAACTCGCCATCGAGCGCGCGAAGGAGCTGTGGGGAGCCGAACACGTTAACGTCCAGCCGCACTCGGGGACGCAGGCGAACCAGGCGGTGTACTACTCGATCCTCGATCCGGGCGATAAGATCCTGTCTCTGGAGCTGAATCACGGCGGTCACCTCTCACACGGTCACCCGGCGAATTTCACCGGACAGATCTACGAGGTCGAACAGTACGAAGTCGACCCTGAAACCGGCTACATCGACTACGAGGGGCTCCGCGAGACCGCCGAGAAGTTCGACCCCGACGTGATCGTCTCCGGCTACTCCGCGTACCCGCGGACGGTCGACTGGGAGGCGATTCAGGCGGCCGCCGACGCGGTCGACGCCTATC
>CAYRWH010000033.1:0-13468 GCA_964427935.1 uncultured Halobellus sp.
GAGGTAAAACGACGGGTCGTTTCGACTAGTGGTCCTCGTCCTCGTACACCCACGCAGCGGTGTCGAGGCCGTAGTCGACGAGCTCCTCGTCGTCAAAGAACAGGTCGATCTCGCGCGCGTTCGCGCCCTCGTCTTCGTGGTCCGACGCGTGGATCACGTTGTGGCCGAGGTCGAGTCCGAAGTCGCCGCGGATCGTTCCCGGAGCTGACTCCGCGGGATCGGTCTCACCGACCATCGCGCGGACCTGTCGGGTCGCGTCGGCACCCTCCCACACCATCGCGAAGACGGGGCCGGAGGTGATAAAGTCGACGAGGCCGTCGAAGAATGGCTTGTCCTCGTGTTCGCCGTAGTGCTCGTGCGCGAGCTCCTCACCGATCTGAATGAATTTGCCGCCGACGAGCTTCAGTCCGCGGTCCTCAAACCGCGAGACGATCTCACCGATGAGACCGCGCTGGACGCCGTCGGGCTTGACCATGACGAAGGTGCGCTCGTCGTGGTGGCTCACTGTTCGCCACCCTGATCGCGTCCTTCCTCGGTCCACTCGAGGTCGCGCGCCTCGCGGCCGAGGAAGTAGTTCTTCTCCGCCTTCGAGTCGACGAAGTGGAGGATCTGTCCGTTCTTCTTGACGAACATCGTGCCCGTGCCGGGCTCGATCTCCTCGCCGGTGTAATCACAGGTGCGTGTCTCAACCATGCGTTATCGTCCTCCGATGGAGTCCGCGTCGCGCTGGGTCTCCCGGAGCTGGAGCACGTCGCCCATACGGACGGGGCCCAGGACGTTCCGGGTGATGATCCGTCCCTGGTTCGATCCCTCCTGGATGCGGCACTTGACCTGCATGGCCTCGCCGTGCATCCCGGTTTTGCCGACGACCTCGATCACCTCGGCGGTGGTCGAGTCGCCGGTGCCCTCTTCTGCGCTCATGGGTGGTTATCGGAGCTCCGCGACCTTCTCGCCGATGTCCTCGACGTCGTCGGCGGCGTCACCGGCGTCGACGACGGCGGCGGCGGCCGAGCCGACCTCGAGGCCCGCGGCGTGGCCGACCTCGTCTTGGGTGTCGACGAAGACGACCGGGATCCCCTTCTCCTCGGCGAGCTCGGGGAGGTGCATCACGATCTCCTCGGGCGAGACGTCCTCGGCGACGAGGACGAGTTTCGCGTTGCCGCGCTCGACGGACTTGGTGGTCTCGTTGGTTCCTTTCTTTACTGTTCCGGTGTCTCGGGCGACCTCGAACGCCTCGAGCGATCGCTCGGCGAGGTCGGCTGGGGTGTCGTAGTCTACGTAAACTGGCATGTGTTGTTCACCTATGTCCTCCCGTGGGCTCGCGTGTCCGTCCCGTGGCCGGTCCCTATCGGAACGGCACATCATCGACCCCGAAGAGGGTGTACTCCCGGATTGGCTTGGCCGTCATAAAAACGCTTTCAATACGCCCCGTGCGTGCGATACGGGCGCATGGGTTCATTTTTACTCGACTGCTGACGGCACCACAGTCCGCTCCCGTGGCGACGGTTGCGCAGTCGCACCGCGGCGGTACTCCGAGCCATTTTAGCGGCTCGGCCGACTGACTCCGGTAGATGGCTCGGCTGGTTCACTATTCAGACATCGAGAACGTCTTCGACGCGCCGGATCGGGCGGCCCGTCTTGCGGGTCGCATCCGAGCGCTCGACGGCTCCGACGCGGCGGTCGTCGCCACGGGAGACACCACGGCCCCGGGCGTGCTCTCGCTCGTTGCGCAGGGGAGACAGATCCTCGATTTTTACGCGGCGACTGACACCGTCCTCGATACGTTCGGTAACCACGAGTTTGACTACGGGCCCGAGTCGCTCCGCGTGCTCGTCGCCGACGCACCCGTCGAGTTTGTCTCCGCGAATGTCCGCGATGAGGACGGTGCCCCCTTCGGCCGTGATGCGGGTGTCGTCCCGTGGACCACCCGCGTCGTCGACGGCGAGACCGTCGGGTTCGTCGGTGTCACCGATCCCGCGACGGACTCGCTTAATCCCATGGCGGCCCCCCTCTCTTTCGACGACCCCGTCGCCGCCGCCCGTGAGGCACTCGATGCGCTCGAACGCGAGTCGTCGGGTGTCGACCATCGCGTCGTGCTCTCACATCTCGGTGGCGGCGACGACGCCCTCGCCCGTCAGCTTGATGTCGACGCGATTCTCGGGGGGCACGTCCACAGCCCGCGGAACGAGCAGGTCAACGGGACCCTGCTCGTCCGACCGGGCGTGAACGGTGCGGTCGTCGCAGAGGTCGATCTCGGAGCCCAGAACGATCCTGACAACACCCCGACCGCGACGCTCCACGAACGCGACGGTGCGGACCCTGACACCGAGTTGAAAACGGCGCTAAACGGCCGGATGGAGGCTGCCGATCTCGACGAGGCCGTCGGTCAGGTCTCCGAACCGATCGCCCGGACGGGAGAGGTCGTCCACGGTGGAGAGTGTCGCGTCGGCAACTTCGTCGCAGACGCGTTCCGGTGGGTACACGACGCCGATGTCGGACTCTCGAACGCCGGGGGACTTCGGCAAGGAGACCCGTGGGACGGCGAGGTGACGAAAGCCGACCTGATCAGCCTGATCCCGTTCGAAGAGCCTGTCGTTCTGGTATCGGTCACAGGCGAGGAGCTCCGAGAGATACTCCGCGAGATGGCGGCCCCCGACGTCGACTTCGGTGAGGATGATTGGTGGCACGGCCACGTGTCCAACGCACGGGTCGTCTGGGACGCCGACGCGGCGGTGCTCCGCGAGGCCACGGTCGGCGGCGAGCCGATCGATCCGGCGGCGACCTACACGGTCGCGACTTCGGAGTACCTCCTCCATTCCGACCACGAGTTCCCGACGTTAACACAGCGCCACCGGATCGGCGAGGCTGACATCCAGTACGAGGTGCTCGCGGCGTACGCCCGGCAGTGCGGCATCGACCCCGCTGTCGAGGGCCGGATCGAGATCCGGAACCGCGCTGCCGCAGCCGACGACTGAGAAACCGGTAGACGACGCATCAGCAGCCGCTCGACCGGGGAGAGTTGCTGTCCGCGAGGAAGCCGGGTGAGGTCGCCGCCTCTCGGTTTCAGTTCAGATTCACGTCGACATCGTGCTGAAGGCCAGCCGCCTTGACCGTATTATACAGCAGCATCGCGCGCGTCATCGGCCCGACGCCGCCCGGGACCGGCGTGATCGCGCCCGCAACCTCGCGTGCGGACTCGTAGTCCACGTCGCCGACGAGCGCGTACCCCTTTTCAGAGTCCGCGTCAACGCGATTGATCCCCACGTCTATCACAGTCGCACCCGCTTGTATCATCGAGCCGTCGATGAACTCCGGAATCCCCGCCGCGGCGACAACGATGTCCGCGCTCGCGAGTTTTGCGTCCAAGTCCTCGGTCCGGGAGTGACAGACTGTTGTCGTCGCGTTTCCGATCGGTGCCTTCTGGATCAGGAGGTTCGCCATCGGTTTGCCGACGATGTCTGAGCGACCGACGACGACCGCGTCCGCGCCCTCGGTTTCAACATCGTAGGCGGCGAGCAGCTTCTGGACGCCGTGTGGCGTACACGGTTTAAATCGGGCGTTCCCCGCGACGAGCCGCCCGACGTTCTCCGGGTGGAACCCGTCGACATCCTTCGTTGGGTCGATCCGGCGGAGCACCTCGCGCTTGTCGACGTGATCCGGAACGGGGAGTTGGACGAGTATCCCGTGAACGTCGTCTCGGTGGTTGAGTTCGTCGATGGTCTCGAACAGGGTTTCCGCGGGCGCATCGGCGTCGACGTCGACGTGGATCCCCTCGATACCGACTTCCTCACAGTCGCGCTGTTTCATCGAGACGTACGTCTCGCTGGCAGGGTCGTCGCTCATTAGCACCGTCGCTAGCCCCGGTTTCACGTCCGCGTTCACGAGCGTCTCTACGCAGTCCGTGACGCTGGATCGGACATCCGCCGCCACTGACTCGCCGTCGATGACCTCAGTCATACCGGATCTGTGCGCGGCGACGGGAAAAACGCCCCGGGATCGTGCGGATACTCAGGTAAATAGACCACATCATATACACGAATATGCTTATACCGCTGGAGAGGAACGAGCGGTCGAAACCATCGGCGGGACTAGGCTGGTCCAGCGCTCACTCCGGAAACAGCTCCGTCTCGCGTTCCACCGCGTCGATCGCAGCGATGTCCACGGAGTCGAGCGTGAGGTCGGCGGCGGCGAGGTTCGCTCGGAGATGCTTCCGACTCGACGCCTTCGGAATCGTCACGACAGGCTCTTTCGCGGTCGCCCACGCGATAGCGACCGCTTCGGGCGTGGTTCCATGTCGGTCCGCAACATCGACAACCGCGTCCACGTCTCCGACCTGTCCACCCGCGAGCGGTGAGTACGCGACGAGGGGATACCCACCATTGCGCGCCTGTCGTACGAGCTCCGGCCGGTAGTACAGCGGGTGAAGCTCGGTCTGGTGTGCCGCGATCGGAGTCTCAAGGATATCGCTCGCGCGGTCGAGATCGTCGGGCTCGAAGTTCGAAACGCCTACGGCGTCGACGATCCCCTCCTCAACCAGTCGATCAAGCTCCGGGAGCGTCGTGTCCGGGTCGTACTCGCCGCGTGGACGATGGACGTACAGCAGGTCGATCGTCTCGACGCCAAGCAGGTCGGCGCTTTCTCTGGCCGCTGGGGCGACATCCGCCGCGTCAAGCGCGTCGACCCACAGCTTCGTTGCGACCGTCACTTCCTCACGGGGCACGTCGCTGGCCGCAAGTGCGTCACCCACGACCCCCTCATTGCCGTAAATTCGGGCCGTATCGAGGTGACGGTACCCGAGGTCGAGTGCGGTCGTGATCGGCTCTGGGGTCTCTATCCCCATCGTTCCCAGACCAACGGCTGGAAGCTCCATATTCTAGCGTCGGCCTCACTCCGAATATATCCGTGGGGAACCCGATCGGACGTGAGTCACCTTGTGAACAGTCACTGTGAGTCGACCGGCGCTCGTCCACAGAGGCTTACGAGATCGTGGAGGTCGTCCAATTCGTAGGTGGGATCAGTGGAGAGCTCGAAGGATCGACGATGCGGGCGGCGGATGAACGCCGAGTCGACGCCCGCGTTGTCTGCCGCGGCGATGTCGGAGTCGTTGTCGCCGACGAACAGCGCGGTCGTGGCCTCGAGATCTTCGAGGGCTCGTTCAAGATAGTACGGCGAGGGTTTCTTCCGCGAGAGGCTGGCTATCGAGGGTTCGCGGCCGTATACGACTTGGAACTGGTCGGCGAGCCCGAAGTACTCCAGCAGATCGTCGAGCGTTGCCTGCTGATTCGAAGAGACGACCCCGAGGGGGGCATCGAGATGCCGAAGCACGTCGATGTCCTCGTACGGCGTTTTTCGACCGGATCGGGCGGCGTCCGCCTGTGCGGCAGTCGCGACCTCGTCACGGACGCGCCAGAACTCGACCGGATCGAGATCGTACCGCTCGCAGATATCGGTCAGGGTCGCAGGGTCGACACCGACGGCAACCTCGTCAACGTGGGCGAGGTCGGGGTCGGTCTCGCCCAGTCGCTCGAAGGCGTCCCAGGCGGCCTCCCGGAGGGTGTCAAAGGGGGTCCGACCCAGCAACACCCCATCGTGATCGAAGACGACGGCGTCGTACACGACTGCTTCTCAGGAGGTAACAATCAAAAAGGTTTCACCCCTCGGGTGGGTGCGTCTATATTGTTGTTTTCATCGGTGTTACGGGCCTGTATCCGGGATCTTACCGTTCGAAACGACTCCCGCACTTTCAATACCCGGCGCGTCCAACCAGTAGATTGGACCATGAACATCTCTGATATCGCAGTGCCGGAGTACGTGGAAGTCGCTGCCAACGAGCGACTCGCCAAGGTCCGGTCCATCTTCGAGCGGGAGAATCCCAAAGGAATCGTCGTCATGGAAGACGGCGAGTACGTGGGTGTGGTCGGTGAGAAACAGCTCCTACGCTCCCGCATGGAAGACGACACCAAGGTCTCCGTCGTCATGAAGCCCGCCCCGTCGGTGAAACGGACGGAAGATGTCCGGGAAACGGCCCGTCTCCTCGTCGAGGGCGACGTGAAGATCGCCCCCGTCTACGAGGGTGAAAAGCTCTACGGCGTCATTACCGTTGACCAGATACTTCGGGCGGTTCTCGACAGTCTCGACGCCATCACCGTTGACCAAGTCGCAACGGCCGACGTGATCGGCATCAACGACGGCGACAGCGTCGGCAAGGCGGTCAACCGTCTTCGCGAGAACGGCGTCTCTCGGCTTCCCGTTCTCGACGACGACGGCGAACTCGTCGGTGTGGTCACCACGAACGACATCGTTGAGTTCGTCGTTCGCGACCACGAGCGCCAAGGGAGCGGCGACCGTGCTGGCGACATCGACCGGATGCTGGATCTCCCCGTCTACGACATCATGTCGTCACCGGTCATCACTACGACGGGCGACGAGACGGCAAAGGCCGCCGTCTCACGGATGTTCGACAACGACGTCTCCGGGCTAGTTGTCACCCCCAAGGGAGCCGATACCGTCGCAGGGATGGTTACCAAGACCGACGTGTTGCGCGCGCTCACCTACACCGAGGAGGACGCACTGGACGTACAGATCACCAACGTCCACCTCCTCGACCGGGTCTCCCGCGAGCACGTCGTCGAGTCCATCGAGGGCGTCGCCGACAAGTACGCCCAGATGCGGGTGATACACGCACACGTTCGGCTCCACGAGCACAAAGAGAAACTCCGGGGCACACCCCTGATCCAGTGTCAGATCCGGCTCCGGACCGATCAGGGACAGGTCGGCGGCTCCGGGGAGGGGTACGGCGCGGAACACGCCTTCCACGTCGCACTCGACAAGCTCGAACGCAACGTCCTCGAAATTAAGGGCGTCAACGCGGACGAGGAGTACCGCGGCCAGTTGCTCCGAAAGCTCGGCGGGATGTGAGCCGACTCGGGGGCTAACCCCCGGGCACTCGCCTTGTTCAGTTGTGGGGAGAACCCCTCTCACCGGCCCGCCCGTTTTTATTAATTGTCCTTCTGTATCTCGCAAGCGTCACGGACCGTTCTCGCGACGCACACGCCGAATCGACAGCAGCACCGCGATGAGTGAGACGACGCCAACGGCGATGCCGAACCCCGTGGCGTCGTCAGAAACCGTCGCTTCGTCGTCGGGCGCGTCGCCGTCTTCCGGTTCATCACCGTCGTCCACCTCGTCGTCTTCCGGTTCGTCCACGTCAGTAGCGTCTTCCGGCTCGTCCGCGTCAGTAGTGTCTTCGTCCGACTCCTCCGCTTCCGTGTCATCGTCCGATTCGTCTTCGCCAGTGGCCTCATCCGACTCCTCCGCTTCCGTGTCATCGTCCGATTCGTCTTCGCCAGTGGCCTCATCCGACTCCTCCCCGTCCGACTCATCCCCGTCCGACTCATCCCCGTCTGTGTCGTCTCCGGAGCTACCACCGCCACCAGAGCTACCACCACCACCAGAGCTACCACCACCACCAGAGCTACCACCGCCACCACCAGAAGAATCTCCTCCGTCGTCGCTGTTTATTACCTCGAACGAGGCGGTTCGCGAGTCGTCGCCCGTCGTCACCGTGACTTCGTACGAACCCGTCGACGCGCTTTCGTCGATGGCGACTGAGAACGATTCCGACCGTCGCTCATCGACTGAGATATCTGAGATCGACACTGGGTTCGGATCGGCAGTTCCACTCGGGATCACGTCGACCGTCACGCTCGCGTCCCCGGCCGCCTGTCCGTCGTTGCGAACGTCGACCGTGAACGATCCGCTCTCTCCCTGTTCGATTTCGTTCGGTCCGGAGAGGGAGGGGACCGTGAATATCGGTCTGGGATCGAGCGAGAGGTTCGTCTCGCGCGTCTCGTTGGCCGCGAGGTCGACCGCCAACGACGTGGCCGTGTAGCCGTCCGCGGCGGCGGTGAGATCGTACTCACCGCGCGGAATAGCCCCCAGTGAGTAGCTACCGTTCGCGTCGGTTGTCGAGGTCTGTAACCCGATCGAAACAACCGCCTCCTCGATCGGCGTGTTGTCGGTGCTATCTGTCACTGTTCCGCCGAGCGTCGCGGACAGAGGATTAAGCGAAAAGCTTCGGTCGGTCGTTGCGTTCGCCACGATATCGACACCAGTCAGCGTCTCGTAGCCGAAGTCGGGCGCGTCCGCGGTGACGTTGTAAGTGCCGGGTCGGAGTTCGACCCCATACGTCCCGGTGTCGGTCACATTCGCCGTGTCAACGGTGGCTCCGGTCGCGTTCTCAACCGTTACGGTCGCGTTCGTCGGGCGGTCGCGCTCGTCAGCAGCGTCCACGACGCCAGAGAGCGTCCCGTCCCGGAGCGACAGCGAGAGGTTCGCGGTCGCGGTGTCACCCGACTCGTTCAGCACCACGGTCTCGCTTGCCGGCGCGTAGGTCGCGTTGCTCGCGGTGACGGTCAGGTTCGTCGCCGGAACATCGACCGCATACGTCCCGTTTTCGCCGGTTATCGTCTCCCCGACGACCTCGGTTCCGTTCTCGACGGTCACGCCGATTTCGGGCAGGGTTGCGTTCGTCTCCGCGTCGGTGACGGTGCCGTCGATCGTGCCAACCGCGTCGGCGATCCGGATCGGAGCGGCGGTGGCATCGTCGGGGGAAGCGACCGTAACCGTCGTCTCGCCGGTGGCGAACTCGCTCGGAACCGTGCCGTTCAGCGGGATGGTCGTTTCGTTGCCCGCACCGAGCGTGACGTTCGTGGCCGCAAGCATGCTCACGTTGCTCCCGTTACCGGGGTCGGTGAGATGGAGTTCGATGGTGCGGTTCTCCCCGTCTGCGACGGCGCGGTTGGTCACGTTCGCGGTCGCGTTGAGGGAGCCACCACGCTCAACGATGCCGGGGGTGGTGAGATTCGAGATTTCGTAGAAGGACACGTCGATCACGTCGATCCCAGCCGTCAGATTCGAGTCGTCGGTGTACACGCCGTGATCGTAGGTTCGGTTCGTCTTGGTCTCCGACGGCACGATGTACGAAAACGCGACGGTCGTCTCCTCTCCGGGCTGGAGCGAGACGTTGGCCTCGTCGCCGACAGTGTCGTTGAATCGGTATTCCACCGTCCCAACGCCCGGATCCTCGCCAGTGTTGTTGATCGTCGCCGAGATGTCCAGTGGCGCTCCCGGAGCGATCTCAGTCGGGGCTTCGAAGCCGGTCACCGTGAGATTCGATCGGGGTTCCGTCACTGACGACACCGCCGCGAAACTGTCGACGATCCCAGTTCCGTAGCGGTCGTCCGGCTCCGTCGCGTTTTCAGGGTGGTCTGTAGTCTCTCGGAGGGTATCGTACAGCTCCTGGTCCGAAACGGATCGGGTGCTTGCTGCACGCATCAGCGCGGCGATGCCGGAGACGTGCGGGGCAGCCATGGAGGTACCGGTCCGCTCACCGTATCCGCCGCCGGGCTCCGCCGAGAACACGCCCACACCCGGCGCGGAGACATCCGGAACGACGTACTCGTCGGGCCAGTCGTCGGGTTCGTTCCCCTCCCACGCGACAGCAGTGGTGACCGTCTCGCCGCTGGAAGTCGTGTCGGCCTCGCGGTTCTCATTGACCGATCCGACCGCGAGCGAATCGTGGACGTTGGCGGGAGAACTGGAGGTTCCCTGTCCGTCGTTACCCGACGACGCGACGACGATCGCGCCAGTCGAACGGGCGTTTCGAACCGGCTCGATCAGGCCGGGGGCGTATCCGGTAGCACCGAGGCTCATCTGAAGCACGTCCGCCGGCTCACCGACGACAGACTCGTTTAGCGCCGCTTCCATCCCCCCGACAACGCGGGTGAACGTCGTCTCCCGTTCGTCTCCCGGGAACACCTTGATCCCGTGAAGCGTCGCCTCCGGTGCCACACCGATGGCGGTCCCGCTCGCGGCTCCACCGGCGACCGTGCCCGCGACGTGGGTTCCGTGGCCGTTCGGATCGTGCGGTCCATCGTCGTTCGGAATGACATTGCCATCCTCGTCTATCTCTGCCCACCCGCTCACCGTCAGATCCGGGTGATCCGCGTCGATTCCCGTGTCCAGTACCGCAACCGTCGCCCCCTCGCCGCGCGTGTCGAACGTCTCCCAGACCGTCGGCGCACGCACCATCTCGACCCCGTATGTCACGTCGGAGGAGTCGGACGAAACGGTGTCTGCTACTGCGGTACTCCCGGCCGTAACCGCCGATGGTCTACCGATCGCCCCCATCGTTTCGTCGTCTCGGGTCGCGGCCGAGTCGAGTTCGACCTCGTAGTCCTCGTGGACGCGCTCAACGCCTGGCACGTCGAGGAGCCGGTCGACCGGAATGCGGTCGGTGTCGACCGTGACGAGCATCGCGTTCGCGAGCCAGAAGCGTCGGTCGACCGTCACCGACGAGGTGGCTCCGGCGAACGTCTCGAAGTCGGCTTGGGCGTCCGCGGCGTTCGATTCGAGTTCAGCAGGCGAGATGCCACCGGTATCGGAGTTGGTCGCCGCCGGATCGTCTGTGCCGGATCCCTCGGCAGTACGGGCCGTGTTTTCGAACCGGACGACCAGTTGGACGGGGCCATCCGCTGACCGGAGCCCCGGCCCGACCGCCTCATCGCCGTGGGACCGAGAGTCGAGGAGCGGTGGATCCGCCGTGATATCGAGAGCAGAGGTGGCACCGTCCGCGCCCTGAAAACCGGTATTCTCGGCGGCGCTACCGACCGGAACACCCGGAGCTAGGGGACCAGCGAACAGACAAGCGACAGCGCAGACGACAATCGCTGTCCCCCACAGTCCCCACTGGTGTCTCATTACCGGTTGCGAGGGCCTCAGAAATATAAACACCGCGCCGCGAGCGGTGTTCAGGTCTCTACGCCCTCAGCAAGGCCGTTTTCAACTATGTTGAAGGTAGCTGTCTCCCCCGCCGGCTTCGATCGGTGTTTCTCCAGCGTCGCCCGACGGTTCCCGCCGCGGAAACGATCCACCCTGAGAATTGCGCCGGTCCAGTGGTTGAGAGTGTTCCCGCCGAGCGCGCGGTCGCGGTCGCCGTCTGGATCGGTGAACACCTGATTGGTTATCACGACCGCGACGTCGTGTCTGCGGGCCAGCGAAAGCAGGTGTGTCACCTGTTTTGCCACCTTTCGGAGCGACTCCCCACCCTCGGTGTCGCCGGCGCGTTCGAGACGATAGAACCCTGTCGCCGAATCCAACACGATAAGGTCCACTTCGGGCGCGAGCTCCTCGGCGTCGCGAACGGCCTCGCGCTGGTCCTCGAAGTCGTACGCCTCCGTGATCACCAGTCGAGCGGCCAGCTCCTCTATCGTGTCGTTGCTGTCTGGACGATCAGCCCGTCCACCCGCGATCTGTTCGAACCGATCGATAGAGAGCCCCTCGGTGTCGATGAAAAGCGACCGGTTCCCGGCGGCGGCGACCTCGACTGCGGCCGCAAGCGCGAGGTTCGTCTTCCCGGCCGCCGGCGGACCGTACACCTGCGTGACGACCCCGCGCTCGAAACCGCCACCCAACAGGTCGTCGACCGGATCACAGCCGGTCGGGATCGGATCGCTCACTGCCGAATAATTCGTTCCCACTCATCTTTAAAAGGTCGGTCGCGGAGGGACACGGAGGCGGTGTCGCCGTAACGTCAGTCGCGGGTTATCGCGCAGCCAGCCAGTCGGCGAAGTCCTCGGTAAGGAACGCATGGTATTCGACGATGCCGAGGTACAACGAGACGGCGACAACGACAACCACTGGGACTCGGATCACCCAGATCCACGCGGTACCGAGGCCGCCGAGGTCGTCGATACCGATCGCTAGCTCCTCGCGGGCGACATCGGAAGCGACCCAGCCGACGAACACCGCGAGCAACAGTGCGCCGAGCACCAGTAGAATACTATCGGCGAACAGGTCGAGCAGATCGAGGAAGACGAGGTCGATCGTGACGGGAACGCCGAGGACGAAGACGGCGACGCCGAGCCCGGCCGCAGCCGGCACGCGCTCGATACCGAACTCGTCTATGAGGTAGGAGGCGAGCACTTCGAGGATGCTGATCGCCGAGGAGAGCGCGGCGATTCCAACCATGCCGAAGAAGACGACGCCGATGAACCGGCCTGCCGGAATTTCCGCGAACGCGGCGGTGAGACTAACGAATATCTCGCCGGCACCGCCGTCACCAGGAGTGAGACCGGCCGCGAAGAGGAACGGGAAGACGACGAACCCGACGATCACGGCGATGAGCGTGTCGAGTCCGACGATCACGCCGGCGTCCTCAGCGAGGTTTCGGTCCTCGCCGAGATAGGAGGCGTAGGTGATCATCACGCCCATCCCGAGCGAGAGGGTGAAGAAGGCCTGTCCGGCCGCCGCCGGCAGAATGCTGGTCCAGTTCTCGGCGATAACGCCGAAGTCAGGCGAGAGGTAGTACGCGTACGCCTCCGTGGACGCGTCGAGCGTGAACCCGTATGCTGCCAGCCCGATCAGGAGGACGATGATCGCCGGCACCATCAGCTTCACAGCGATTTCGATGCCGCTCCGGATTCCAGCGGCGATGATGGCGACCACGAGTGCCATGAACAGCGCGTGAAACAGCAACGAGTCGAGTCCGGTTGCAACGCTTCCGAACAGCGCCCCCGCGGCCTCTGGGTCCGCCGCACCGGCGGCGTAGCCGTCCGTGACTCCGATGACGGTGTATCGGAGGAACCACCCGGCGACGACGCTGTAGTACGAGAGAATGATGAATCCGGTTACAACGAACAGATAGCCGACGTACCGCCACACGCCGCTTCCCAGTTCTCGAAGCGCGCCGACCGGATTGAGGTCCGTCCGTCGTCCAACGACGAACTCGACGAGCAGTGCCGGGAACCCGATCAGGACAATGAAGGCGAGATACACGAGCAGAAACGCCGACCCACCCTCTTGGCCCGTAATGAAGGGGAACCGCCAGATGTTTCCAAGCCCCACCGCGCTGCCGACCGCAGCGAGGATGAACCCGACCCGTGTGGCCCACGTCTCTCGTACCATGACTGTCGGTGAATTCAGTGAAAAACATAAAAACATGTTCTTCGACGCCGTCCATCGCCAGTCGACCGAACGAACGATCATCGGGGACCGATAGTCCGTTCCACAGCGTCGAGACATGGGGCGTGGCGCTTGGCGGTTCCAATCGCCGGTTCGCCAGTGCCCGGCTCCCGACACGGTTTAGGTGACCCGCCCGCAACGAGTCGCTAATGAGTACGCAGGCCGCGACCGAGGAGACGGCGGTCGTGATCGGGCTGGAGGTCCACGTCCAGCTCGAAACCGACACGAAGGTCTTCTGTGGCTGTTCGACGGAGCCCGCCGACGAGGAGGAGCCGAACACCCGAACGTGTCCGACCTGTCTCGGACTACCGGGCGCGTTGCCCGTCCTCAACGAGGCCGCCGTCGAGGCCGCGGTGAAGATCGGGAAGGCGCTCGACTCGAAGATTCCCGAGACGACGACATTTCACCGGAAGAACTACTACTACCCCGACCTGCCGAAGAACTT
>CAYRWH010000034.1:0-13159 GCA_964427935.1 uncultured Halobellus sp.
TCACCTGCGGCACACAGGAGGCGAACTTCCTCGCGTTCCTCTCGCTCGTCGCAACTGATGACCCGCCGGGTGATGATGGCGTCGGTTCGGGCGACCACGCCGTCGTCGTCACCCCGACGTATCAGGCGCTTCACGCAGTTCCTGAGGCGTTCGGCGAGGTGACACGAGTCGAGTTGGAGCCGCCGACGTGGGAACTCGATCCCGACGCCGTCGCCGACGCGGCCCGCGAGGACACTGCCGTCGTCGTCGTGAACAACCCGAACAACCCGACCGGCCGGTACCACGACGAGGCGGCGATGCGGGCGGCCTACGATGTCGCTGTCGAACACGACGCATACCTGCTGTGTGACGAGGTGTACCGGCTGCTCGCCGAGGAGCCGCAGCCCCCGGTCGCGAGCTTTGGTGTACACGGAATCTCCACGACCAGCCTGACGAAGGCGTACGGGCTGGCGGGGCTCCGGTTCGGCTGGATCGCCGGCCCGGAGCCGATCGTTGAGCGCGCGTGGGGTTGGAAAGACTACACCACGATCTCCCCCTCGCTGTTCGGCCAGCACGTCGCAAAGCAGGCACTCGGACGGCGTGAGAACCGGATACTGGAGGAGAACCGCAAGTTGGCCCGCGAGCATCGCGAGCGCGTCGCCGAGTGGGTCGACCGCCACGACCTCGATTGGCACGAGCCGGTCGGCGTCAACGCGTTCCCGACGGTGCCCGAGGCGTTCGAGAGCGGGCGCGAGTTCTGCCGCGCGGTCGTTGAGCGCGAGGGGGTCGTGCTCGCGCCCGGCGATCTGTTCGGCTTTCCCGATCGCTTCCGGATCGGGTTCGGCCTCCCGACTGCCGAGTTGGAGGAGGGTCTCGAACGCGTGAGTCGCGTGATAGACGGACAGGCCGCGGCTACAGGGGGTGACGCCTGATGGGGTTCATCGACGATCTCAAATCCGATGCCGTCGGCCTCGTCCGTGATCCGACCGACGAGCAGAAAGCGATCGTGGTCGCCGTCATCGCCATCGTCATCTCGGATCGCTACTTCTGGTGGATCGAGTTCCCGTTCGTGGTGCGGACGACCGCGGCGGTCGGCGTCGGGTTCATCGCGCTGTTTATCACGAGTTACCTCCTCACCGGGCAGTTCGTGCCCCCGGACGGCGACGCGGACGACGATGAAGAGTACGAAGACGAGTTCCACCCGTAGCGCCGGTGGCAGCCGGGCGACGGCGTTCCAAACCGTTTATACCCGCGCCTCTGGAAATAGCGGGTATGCCGCGAGAGCAGAAGCAGGTTCGCGAACTCCAAGAGGGAAGCTACGTGATGATGGACAGTTCGCCCTGTAAGATCAATCACTACAGTACCGCTAAACCCGGCAAACACGGGAGCGCCAAGGCCCGCGTCGAGGGCAAGGGCGTGTTCGACGAAAAGAAACGCTCGCTCTCGCAGCCGGTCGACGCGAAGGTGTGGGTCCCGATCATCCAGCGAAAGCAGGGTCAGGTCGTCTCCGTCTCCGGCGACGACGCTCAGGTCATGGATCTTGACACCTACGAGACGTTCACGATGCGCATTCCTGAAGACGAGGACTTCTCGTCGGACGACAACATCGAGTACCTCGAATACGAGGGCCAGCGCAAAGTCGTCGGGTAGTCGAGGCCGATGTTCCCTGGAGCGACGACGGACCGCGACTCTGCCTCGTACGTGGTCGTCGGCGCTCCCCTCGACGCCACGACCACCTTTCAGCCGGGCACCCGGTTCGGACCGGACCGGGTCCGGCGATTCGCCGAAACGTACGACGACTACGACCACGACACCGGGAGCCACTTCTCCGCGCTGAGTGTTCACGACGCGGGCGACGTTCATCCGTGGGACGATGTCGAAGCGTATCTCGACCATCTCGCGGCGGAACTCCGAAGTGTCGTCTTGGATGATAGCGTTCCCCTCCTTCTCGGTGGTGAGCACACCGTCACATACGCCGGCGTCGACGCGGTCGACCCGGATACGCTCGTCGTCGTCGACGCACACCTCGATCTCAGGGAGGCGTACGACGGCAACCCGTGGAATCACGCCTGCGTGACCCGCCGGGCCCTCGACGACCTCGGCGTCGATCGTGCCGTCATCGTCGGCGCGCGCACCGGCTCGGAGGCCGAGTGGGACCGTGCCGCCGCCGCAGACGTGGAGGTCGTCGATCCGGAGGCCGCCCGCGAGTGGCTCGACAACCTCGATCCTGGCCCGTTCGCGGACGGTTCGACGTACCTCTCGGTCGATGTCGACGGACTCGACCCGGCGTTTGCCCCCGGGACAGGAACAATGGAGCCGTTCGGGCTCGATCCGCGTACTGTTCGTGACCTCGTTCGACGGGTCGCACCCCACGCGGACGGGTTCGATGTCGTCGAGGTCAACGACCGTGACGACGGGCAGGCGGCCGCAGTGGCCGGAAAGCTACTCTGTGAGTTCGTGTTCCGTCACGCCGACGCCGTCGCTTCCGACGGGACCTGAGTCGGATGAGTGTTGAGAGGCGCGTAAGCCTCGGGAGGCGACGTGAGTCTTGGGAGGCGACGTGAGTCTTGGGAAACGACCTTTTCAGGCGGCGAGAGTGACGACCGTCCCTGTTCGGCGGTTCACGATCCTTCTGAGAGACGGCTGCGCGCGGCGCTTACCGCCTCCATCGAGTCGATCCACTCGCGGGGGTTCGTACACCAGATTCGATCGCCTTCGACGCTGACACAGAAGACGGATTCCGTCGACGGGGAGAGGGTCACACCGTCTACGTCCGGACGATCACCGAGATACGCGTCGATGAGTCGTCGGGCGGTCTCGGCCTCGGATCGGAGGCGCTTGCCGGAGGCGTACTCGATGGCTATCTCTGCCATACCCTCTCTTCGGAACTACATGATTAATAACTATTGTTATTCGGCAACGATCGCGCCGACTCACGACAGGCGATACCGGCTATTCGAGCGGTGTTTCGACGCCTGCTACCCAGATCTCGGGTGGCTGTCGGTCATCACCGAGTGTCGAGAACGATCTCCCCGTCGACAACCGTCATCACTACGTCGATGTCGCGGATCGATTCGGGGCGGTCCCACGGCGAGTCCCCGAGCACGACAAGATCCGCGTGTTTGCCGACCTCGACCGTCCCTAACCGATCCTCGTCGAAGCCAGCGTAGGCCGCGCCGCGGGTGTACGCTCGGAGCGCCTCGGTCACGGAGAGCCGCTGGGGGTCCGCAGGAGCGTTGACCGCGTGGTGAACGCCGAGAAGCGGGTCCATCGGCATCCCGTCGGAGCCGAACGCGAGGTGAACGCCGGCGTCGAGCAGCGTCCGGTACCGATTCGTTGCCGCGGTTCGCTCCGCTCCCAGTCGGGACTCGTAGAGCCCGTCTTCGCCGGCCCACTTCAGGAAATTCGGTTGGACGCTGGCCACCGTGCCAGTCTCGGCGAGCCGATCGACCGCCATATCGTCCGCGAGTTCGACGTGTTCGACGCGGTGACGAGCATCACCCGGGTCGGTAACCGAGGCGGTTTCGTAAGCGTCGAGCACCGCATCGACAGCCTCGTCGCCGATCGCGTGGGCGGTGAATTGGTAGCCCGCGTCGGTAGCCGCCTTGACCGCGTCGGCGAGTTCGTCGGGGTCGACCACCCACTGGCCGGTTTCTTCCGGCGCGTCCGCGTACGGCTCCGAGAGACGCGCGGTTCGCCCGCCGAGGCTGCCGTCGGTGTAGGACTTGATCGCACCCGTCTGGACGAACGACGACCCTGCGTTCGTCGTGAGACCAACCTCTCGGAGCGCGTCCACGTGGTCGCTCCAGTAGTTGATCCGGACTCGCGCGGTCAGCTCCCCTGCGGCATCGAGTTCACGGTACACGCGCGGCGCGTGTGAGTCCCGGACCATGTCGTGAAAGCCGGTGATCCCGCGTGCTGTACACAGTTCGAGTGCCGCCTCGACCGCTGACCGCGTTCCCTCGACACCGGGTTCGACCGCCTCGTAGATCGGATCGATCGCACTCTCCAGCAGGACCCCGGTCGGATCGCCGTTCGTGTCGGTCGGAACCGTCTCGTCCGGAACCGTCGCCAGCGCGTCGTCGAACCGGTCGAGTACGACGCTGTTGACGGCTGCGACGTGCATATCCTCGCGGAACGCGGCCACGGGACGCTCCGTCGAGACTCGATCGAGATCCTCGCACGTGAGGTAGCGGTCCTCCGTCCACGTCGACTCGTCGTAGCCGTAGCCGAGCACCCACTCCGTCTCGGAGCCCGCGTCGCCGGAGGTGTCCTCAGTCCCTGCGGTGCGCTCCACGAGCTCCGCGGCGCGCTCCGTGAGGCGCTCGACTGCGTCCGCGGGCGAGTCAGCGGTTGAAAGATCCGCGTGGACGAGGTATCGGCCGACCGTAGTCAAGTGTGTATGGGCGTCGATGAACCCCGGCAGGAGGACCCGGCCGTCGAGGTCGACGACATCGGTCTCGACGCCGGCGAGGAACTCGATGTCGTAGCTCCGGCCGAGTCGCACGATTTTGCCGTCTCGGACAGCGACCGCTTCGTACGTCTCGTCGGGATCCGTCAGCGTGTGGATCTCTCCGTTCAGGAAGACCCGGTCCGCGGGTTGGCTCATGACCGAACTCCCGGCCGGGAGGAGATTAATCGTTCTGGACGCGATTCGGCAGCGACGCGACTCCGTGGGAATTGGGCACACGTTTTATCGGGTCATCGAACGAATTGTCACGTATGTACGACCGAATACTGCTCCCCACCGACGGTACCAAGGGTGTCGATCGCGCGACCGACCACGCGATCGACGCCGCCAGCCGGTACGACGCGACGCTTCACGTGCTCTACGTCGTCGACAGCGACATCGTCACCGCATACTCCGGCGATGAGTTCGTCAGCGGCGCGGAAGGCGCGGAAAACACGCTCCGGGATACGGGCGAGGCGGCGCTCGAAGCGGTCGCAGAACAAGCCGAGGCCGCCGATGTCGATGTCGTCACGCACATGAGTCACGGCATCCCCCACGAGGAGATCCTTCGATACGTCGACGAAGAAGAGATGGATCTGACGGTAATGGGTTCGAAAACGCGCCCCGGTGATTACCGCCGGATGCTCGGCTCCGTTACCGAACGCGTCTCCCGGCAGTCGGTTGCGCCGGTGAGCATCGTGAAGACGACAGTTTCGGAGTGACCTGTGTGACCTCCGGGTGGCGAGAACCGCTTCCCGGAGGACACCCGTTCAACTCGTCGGCAACGCGTAATTCGACGCGGAGCGCTACTCTTCGACCGTGACGCGCTCGATGGAGACGGTGTCGCGGGGCTCGTCGCGGCGGTCCGTCGGGAGCGATCCGATCTCTTCGACGACATCCATCCCGTCGATCACCTGGCCGAAGACGGCGTGTTTGCCGTCGAGGTGTGGTGTGGCGTCGAGCGTGATGAAGAACTGCGAGCCGTTGGTGTTCGGCCCGGAGTTGGCCATCGAGAGGATCCCGGGGCCGTCGTGGGTCAGGTCGTCGTGGAACTCGTCGTCGAACTGGTAGCCGGGGCCGCCGCGACCGTTCTCCATCGGGTCACCGCCCTGAATCATGAAGTCGTCGATGACGCGGTGGAACACGTTGCCCTCGTACAGCGAATCGCCGCGAACCTCGCCGCTTTCGGGGTCCTCCCACGTGTTGGTGTCGCGAGCGGGGTCGGCGTCGGCGGCGGGATCGTGGCGCGCGAGCCCCAGGAAGTTCTCCACCGTCTTCGGCGCGCGGTCGGCGAACAGCTCGATCACGACATCGCCGTGGTTCGTGTGAAGCGTTACCTGCGGGTTGTCGGCGTTGTAGACCTCTCGTGCCATGGTCACGTACAGGGTCGCCCGTCGGAAAACGCTACCCATCCGTTCGCGGTCGAACGCCGTTCTTTTAAATAGCCGTGACGGAGACGCCGTATGAGTTCGACGCTGACACTGGCCGTCGTCGCAACGCTTGTCGGCGTGACGGTCGGCGCGCTGTTCGCGTTCCTCCGGGTGCCGATCCCCGCGCCGCCCGAACTACCGGGCGTGATGGCTATTCTCGGTATTTATATCGGGTTCAGGCTGATCAACTACACCGATGTCGGGTTCGACCTGCTCGACGCCATCGGTTTATAAACGATTGCTGCTCACGGTCGATCACTCGTCACGCTCTTAGCGATCTTCCTTGGTTCGAATCCCTTCAACTCCGAGCCGCGGCGCTCACGATATGTGAGCGCCGCAGGCATGCGGGGGAAGGGATTCGAACCCTCGAACCTCTACAGGAGCGGATCTTAAGTCCGCCGCTTTTGGCCAGGCTCAGCCACCCCCGCGCACTCCACGCTTCCGGTGGGGCGGTCAAACCCCTTTCGGATGCGGCCGGCGCTCAGCGTCTCGTACCACAGCCGCTCCGACCCTTCACCAGTCGACCGAAAGCGTCCCGTCACCGTGCGGATCCGGCGCAATTTCTTTGTCGGTACGACGGTCGACGACGTGAATCACTCCCCGCTCTTTTTTTGCCGGACAGACCTCCGCGGCCCGAATGTTCTCCGCAAGGTCGTCCTCACCGATGTAGTAGGTCTGCGGCTTCGCCATGCCACTTATTACGTCCATCTCCCAGTTGTCCGCGACCTCGGCACATTTCCCTGCGCCGAAGCACTTGTTCGCCTCGAACACGATTTTATACGGTTTCTCTTCGATCGGCGGTCCCTCACCGCCGAGGTCGCTCGCGGACATCACGCCGTTCTCGGCGTTCTCGTCCTCGTTGCTCATGTGGGCAGGTCTGCTCCGGTCGGACTTTCGTCTGTCGGTCGCAGACGGTCTCGGCTGTTGTCGATCGTGAGTTGTCGCTCCGCGGAGACCGGCCACGCGTCGGCCCGAGTCGAACGCTTCAAGTATTCGCTGGCTGTGTATGCCTGTATGAAAGACCAGGGACGCTCCGCGCGCAAGCGGACCGGCGGCCGACTGAAGCACGCCTCGAACAAGAAACGCCACCAGCTCGGCCGCGAGCCCGCCGAGACAACCGTCGGTGAAACCCGCGTTCAGTACATCGACTCCCGCGGCACCGAAACGAAGGTTCGAGCCCTCTCGACGAACGTCGCACAGGTTGCCGACGGCGGCGAGGTCACCGAAGCGACCATCGAGGATGTCATCGACAACCCCTCCAACGTCAACTACGCTCGTCGGAACATCGTCACCAAGGGCGCTGTCATCGAGACGAGTGCGGGTCGCGCCCGCGTCACCTCCCGTCCCGGCCAGACCGGCGGCGTCAACGCGGTCCTCATCGAGTAGTCCTCCCGTCTGACCCCGTTTTCGAACATCCGTTTTTGCTCCGTGGTTGGCGGAACCACGCATTCGACGAGTACCCGAGCCTCAGCTCCAATCTGAAGCTATTTGACCGTCGAGGCCGGCGGGACGAGTATGTACGTCGGCGTCGACGAGGCCGGAAAGGGGCCCGTGCTCGGGCCGATGGTCGCCGCGGCGGTGCGCGCGACGCCAGGGATGCTCCCGGACGATGTCGACGACTCGAAGCGGGTCTCTCCTGCTCGTCGGTCGGGAATCGCCGACGAGCTACGCGCACACGACGCCGTCGAGATAACGGTTGCGACGGTCGAGCCCACAGCGATCGACGCCCCGGATACGGACATGAACACACTCACTGTCTGTGGACAGGCGCGGGCGGTTCGTGGCGTGATCCACCCGGAGGATCGTGTCGTTGCCGACGCGGGTGACACCTCCGAGGACCGGTTCGCGAGACGGCTGGCCGAACACGTACGGAGAAACGACGGGGCTGGCACGTCATCACTCGATGTCCACGCAGCCCACGGCGCAGACGAGCGGGATTCGGTCGTCGGCGCGGCGAGCATCGTCGCGAAGGTCGCTCGCGACGCCCGGATGCGAGCGATCGATATCAGCTATCCCGACTACGGCGACGTTGGCAGCGGCTATCCGAGCGACCCGACCACCCGCGAGTTCCTCCGCGCGTACGTTGAGGACCACGACGAGCTTCCTGCCCACGCGCGCCGGTCGTGGTCCACGTGTGCGGACGTGCTCGCTGCCGCCGAACAGTCGGCGTTAGACGAGTTCTGACGGAACGTCTCCTACTCCTCACGCAGCGCCAAGGCCGCCAGCAACGCCTCCAACTGAACCTGCTCGTTCGCTCCCTCCGCGATCCGGTAGTCGGCCTCCCCGACACGTTCCATCAGCCGAACTGCCTCGCGCTCGTGGAGGTCGAACTCCCAGACCGAGCGGTGGAGTTGGTCTATTACGTCCCCGCCGGCCATTCCGGTGTCCGTGAGCAGCGTGTCGAGGGTCGCACGCGCCTTCGTGAAGTCACCGTTCAGCGCGTCGGTCACCATCGATTCGATCTCCTCCGGACGGGCGGTTGCCGTGATTGCGTAGACCGCCTCCTCGTCGACGACATCGCCGGTCGTCGCGGCCGCCTGAAGTGAGTTGATCGCGCGGCGCATGTCGCCGTCGGCCGCGTAGACGAGTGCGTCGACGCCCGCATCGGTCACCTCGATCCCTTCTGCGGTCGCAATCTCTCGCGTTTGGGCGGCGACTGCCTCGTCCGAGAGCGGGGAGAACCGGAACACCGCACACCGAGACTGGATCGGATCGATGATCTTCGAAGAGTAGTTACACGAGAGAATGAACCGTGTGTTGTCGGAGAACTGCTCCATCGTTCGACGGAGTGCTGACTGTGCGTCATCGGTGAGGCTGTCCGACTCATCGAGGAACACGATCCGGAAGTCGCCGCCGAACGACGAGCGCGCGAACCCCTTGATCCGGTCGCGTACCACGTCGATACCGCGCTGGTCGGAAGCGTTGAGTTCGAGGAAGTTCCCCCGCCAGTTCTCCTCGCCGTACACTTCCCGGGCGATAGCGGTGGCTGCGGTCGTTTTTCCCACACCTGCTGGACCTGAAAATAAAAGGTGCGGTACGTCGTCCTGGTCGATGTAGCTCTGGAGGCGCTCGATTATCTCTTCTTGTCCGTGAATGTCGGAAAGCGTCTGCGGTCGGTACTTCTCGATCCATATCTCCCGGCCCGTCGCGGTCGCCGCCGGCGACCCCTCGGCGTCGCTCATGATCGGATCGAGGGGTCGGCAGGGTGATAAACGAACCGAGAAGCGGACGTGACTGCGTCGCTCGCTAGCTCACTCAAACTGTGCGACGAGTTCGGGGACGACCTCGAACAGGTCACCGACGATACCGTAGTCAGCGATGTCGAAAATCGGCGCGTTGGGGTCGGTGTTGATCGCGACGATCGTATCGGAGCCTTTCATCCCCGCGACGTGTTGGACCGCGCCGGAGATACCGACCGCGATGTACACGTCAGGGGTGACAACCTTCCCCGACTGGCCAACTTGTCGGTTCTTCGGGAGCCACCCGCTGTCGACGATCGGTCGCGAGGCGGACAGCGTCGCGCCGAGGGCGTCCGCCAGTTCCTCGACGACTTCGATGTTCTCCTCTTCCTCGATTCCGCGGCCGACGGAGACGAGCACATCCGCGTCCGCAATATCGACATCGCCGCCGCCGACCTCCTCGAATCCCTTCACACGCGCGCCAGAGTCCGGGTGATCAACTGTCTCCGACTCGATTTCGGCGTCGCCGACCCCTTCGGCGGGTGCGAACTCCCCGCCGCGGAGCGTGAGACAGAACCGGTCGCCGTCGACGGCGACGGTTGTCTCCACCTTCGAGCCGTACATCTCGCGGGTGACTGTCAGCCCGTCGTCAAATGTGAACCCGGTCGCGTCGGTGACGAGTGGAACGTCAAGGCGCTCGGCGACCGCGGGCACGTAGTCGAGTCCGTTGACGGAGTTCGGCGCGAGTACCGCGGTCGCGTCGGCCAGTTCGGCGAGTTCGGTCACGGCAGCCGTGTAGACGGTGTTGTCGAACTCCTCGCCGTTCTCGACCGTGTAAATCCGGTCGACACCCGGTCGGTTTAGCGACTCCGCGAAGCGGTCGGTGTCGCCGGCGATGACGGCGACCGCGAGTTCAGCGTCGAGCGCGTCCGCGAGTTCTCGGCCGGCGGTCACCAGTTCGTAGGAAACATCGCGCAACTCGCCGCGGCGGTGGTCGGCGACGACGAGTACGCTCATCACGCACCCACCCCCTTCTCGCGGAGAACCTCCGCAAGGCGTCCCGCGGCCTCGCCGGCGTCGCCCTCGATAAGCTCCGCGTTGGACTCGCTTTCTGGCTCGTACATCGCCGTCAGGGTTAGCGTGCTCTCGACATCGCCCGTGTCGAGACCGAGGTCGTCGAGGCTCATCGGCGCGATCTCCTTGCGCTGGGCCTGTCGGATCCCGCGTAGGCTGGCGTACCGCGGCTCATTGAGTCCAGTCTGGACAGTGAGAACGGCCGGGAGATCGACCTCGGTTAGCTCCTCGACGCCACCCTCCAATTCGCGATGGACGTTGGCGAGCCCGGCATCGGCGTCCACTTCGAGGTCGTTGACGACGGCGGCGTGGTTGAATCCGATCCGTTCGGCGAGGGCGACACCAGTGGCACCGAAGCCGGTATCGGCTGCCTGAACGCCGCCAAGAACGAGGTCCGGCTCCTCGGACGCGACGACCGCTTCAAACACGTCGACCTTTGAGGCGACATCGGGGAACGTGCCCTCGAAGGCGTCGTCCCAGACACGTACCGCGCGGTCGACGCCTTTCGCGAGGGCCATTCGGATGGTCTCTTCGGCACGCTCCGGGCCGATGGTGACGGCGACGACCTCGTCGGCGATGTCGGCTTCCGCGAGTTGGACGGCCGCCTCGACGGCGTAGTCGTCCCACTCGTTGAGGTCGTACTCTAGGTCCGACTCGGCGATGTCGGTCCCGTCGATGGAGAAGTCGTCGTCCGCTTCCGCGACCTCCTTGACGGTCACGAGAACCTTCATAAACGATTATCGGGTCGTGTGGGTGTAAGGGTTTTCGGAACGCGCCACGCGTGGGAAGTCGTTGTCGTCGAGGCTCGCGGGGGCTGACCTCGATTCCGTGTACGCCGGCCACGCTGTCCGCTACGCCGGTTCGACGCCGCCTTCGATCGCTTGTGCGGCCGCGAGCACGTCGTCGTGGAGTGTTCCGTTCGAGGCGACGAGGCCGACGGAGTCGTGTCGCCATCGGTTGCCTTCCAGATCGGTCACCGTCCCGCCGGCCTGCCGGATCATGAAGACGCCGGCGACGGAGTCCCACGGGTTCGCTTGGAGGTTCGATATCGTCCCTTCGAGCCCGCCCGCGGCGACCGTCGGGAGGACCACCTGTGCCGCACCGAGTCGTCGCATATCGCCGAACCGGCGGACGATCGCCTCGCAGGCGTTCGCGTACTCGTCGCGGGCGTCGTGGTCCCACCACAGCGTCGGGTCGACCGCGCCGCGCCGGGGATCGTCGACGTCGTTGACGCGCATTCGTTCTCCGTTTCGATACGCGCCGTCGGCATCGGCGGTGTAGATGTCACCGAGCGCAGGACAGACCGTGGCGGCCGCGACCGGTTCGCCGTCGACGACGGCGGCGACCGCGGTCCCCCAAAACCGGATCTCTCGGACGTAGTTGTGGGTGCCGTCGATGGGGTCAATGACCCACGCGGGACCCTCCTCAGGTACTCGCTTCCGGGCGTCGTCTTCTTCGCCGACGACCGCGTCGTCGGGGAACGACTCCCGGATCCGGTCGATCACGGTTCGCTGGGCGGCGCGGTCCGCCTCGGTGACGACATCGTCCTCTCCCTTCTCCTCTACCGGGATATCCGTACGGAAGGAGTCGTTGGCCACGCGGGCACCCGCCCGTGCTGCCGCCTCGGCGACGGCGGCACGCTCGTCGGTCTCGCTCATGCGACGATTTCGGAGCCCCGACGCCTATAAACGTCGATCCACGCCCGCTGCGGCGGCCGCTCCACTCAGCCACGGACACCCCTCAGTCATAGACACGCCTCGGCCACGGACACCCCTCAGTCATAGACACGCCACTCACACGACGCGACCCGCGTTCGAGGTAATTAACTCAGTTCTGAATCCGAGTACCTTTAAGTAGACGCGTCGGGTACGGATATTCATGCGACCAGAGGAAGCGGTCCGCCAGCTTGAGTACGCCATCGACGCCTCGCTCGACGAGGAGGGACAACGCACCGCCGCAGGCTTCCGTCCGACGTTCGAACGGGTTGCGGACAGAGCCGACGGTGAGGCCGTCTACACGCTTGCCGGCCGGCTTACTGATGCGGTCGTCGACGGAGAGTGTCCCTCGCCCGCCGAGGCGAACGTGACGGCTCGACAGCTGCTCGACGGGCGAGCCTACACCGACGGCGGCGAATAGCGTCATAGCCACCTGATTTTCCCCGCCTGACGCGGTGTGGCGCACCCCCGTGGCGCTCCTATCGTGGCGCACGCCGGACGAGAAACAGCGTTGAAAGAACGATAGCGAGGAGCGCGACGAGTCCGGCGGCGTCCGAGATGTCAAAACCCGCCGGCTCCTCCGTGGCGTCGATCGGTCCCGGGCCGCCATTCGAGCCGTCGGTGTCGTCCCCGAGCCCGCTCCCGATACTCGCCTCGCCGTCGAAGCCATCGGACGGGCTCGTAACGGTCACGGTCCCGATCGGTGTCGGCTCAGTCACTCGATCTCCGTCGATCACGAGCTCGTACTCCCCCGGCTCGTCGATCGACACCGTCACCGACTCCGTCGCGGAGGCCCCCGGCTCGGCATCAACGGTGAACGTCCCGCCAGTTACCGCCGCCTCGTCCGTACTCCCGATCCGGAGCGACTCTTCGGTCGCAGGTGCCGGCCCCGCGTTTTCGACGTCGACCTCGATCGAGAGCTCCTCACCGGCTGTGACCTCGTCGGTCGCAAGCTCGGCGGTTTCGACCGCCATCGCCGGCGACTCGGTCGCGAGCGCGAACGACGAGAACCCGTCGGAATCGACCGCCAGCCGAACCGTCTCCGAGTCAGTGGCAACGACTCGGGTGGCGGTCCGTTCCCAGCCCTCGCCGGCGTCGTGGTACGCGACGAGCCTCTCGGGCTCGACCCCCGCCTCGTCAAGCCGGTCGCGGTCGACCGCGAGCGTGGCGGTCGCCTCGCGGATCGGCTGGTCGGGCTCCGCGAACTCGACGGTGTAGTACCCGAGCGGATCGACGCCCGGCGGCACCGCCGCCGCTTCCGCGGGCCGCTCCTCGGCCCCCGCGACGCGCATCTCGACGTCGCCGGGGGCGTCGCGGACGAACGAGAGCCGG
>CAYRWH010000035.1:0-13040 GCA_964427935.1 uncultured Halobellus sp.
CTCGGAGACGACGGTCGACGGCGAGCCACGCGGCCCGCCGACCGATCGGCGACTCCCGCCGACCGAGACGCGGGCAGTTATCCAAGGCGCATCGAACCTCTCGCTCCTACGGGAGGTCGACTTGCCGCCGTACCACTACGCGCTCGTGTTCGAGCGATAAGAAAACGACCCGAGTGCGGACGGATCTGCCCGTATACGCCATCGTCGTTCACGGGTCAGCCGCGTGCTATCCGTTTCTGAGTCGGCGTTAAAAATGGCGCAAAAGACGGTCCGGAGACGCCCCACATCGGCCTCCGGACTGCGAACCGCGCGACACCGCACCGCACTACACCGCGAAACCGTTTGAACGATAATACCGCTACGCTACGTCGTCAGTCGTCGGCCGGAGCCGCGCCGCCGCCGCTGGCGGCACCGAGGCCGGACGCCATACCGGCGACCGTGCTCTCGTTGTCGACGACCCAGCGGAGCAGGAGGAACGCGAAGATGTACTTCGCGATGATGTCGAGGCCACTGTAGGCCCAGGACGTGATGGCGACGTCGAGCACCGCGATCCCCTCGGCACCGAGCGCCCAGAAGATCGGGTAGCCGAGCCACATCACGACGGTGAGGATCTTCAGCGTGTTGAAGATCTCTGCGGTTCCAGCGACCTCGGCGTCGGCTGCCCACTCGACGAGGAGCACGTACAGCACGACGAGGAAGAACGCGCAGCTGATGAAGTACCAGAACCAGCGGAGCGCGTGAGAGGACGTGGTCAGCGCGGCTGCGAGACCGGTGACACACATCCCGATGTCAGCCACGATGGCCGTGAAGATCTTCGTGGTGTTGGAGCCCGCGAGCAGACCGAGCGCGAGCAGAATCATCGGCGTCGAGAGCGCCCACGTGAGGTAGCGGCCCCACATCGTGAGGACGCCGTCAACCTCCTCGCCGCCGAGCATTATTGTTTCGCCTGCTGCCTGATGCCCCTGTGGCATCTCAAGGACGCTCATTGTGAGCCCGGACGCGAGCCCGGTGTAGCTGGAAATGGACACCAGCGGAACCATGAGCGTCGCGACGAAGATTAGCTGTGCGCGCGGGTCCTCAACGTTCCGCCCCATGAACACGAAGAGGAGGATCGAGAGCCCTGCCAAGGCGATGTTGACCCACAGCGAGAGGTTGAGTAGCGCTCCGTCGTCACTCTGGAGATAGTTCCAGATATCAGTCTGGGTTACCTCCAGGGGGAGTCCCTGTGCTGCTACCGCTAAGTCGGCTGCTGCTGTTTCTATCATGCGACACCTACGGGTTGGTTCCACTTTGATTAAATCTATCAACCTAACGAGTATGGCTCACCGCGAAACCGGCACCACAAGGAGGGGGATGTCGCGTGTCGTTTCCAGTACCACGGCGTAAAATGTCTTGTGGTGGTGTACCACACCATACTCACCGCGGCATCGCGCCCGCCTTACTCGCGACCGAGGAAAGAGAGTCGACCCAACCCGCCGCCACCGACATCATCGACCACCGCGTCCGCGCAGTGTTCACCGCTCAACAGACACATTGGAACGCCGATTCCGGGATTTGTCCCACCACCAACGTAGTAGAGCCGATCGACGCCCCGAACCCGGGGGCCCGGACGGAGCGGACCGGTCTGGGTGAGGGTGTGTGCGAGTCCGAGCGCGCTCCCGCCCGGACGATTGAACTGGGACGCGAACTCGGAGACGCAGGCAGACTCCTCGACGACGATCCGGTCTGACAGGTCGATCCCTGTGTACGACGCTACCGTCTCAAGCACCGTCTCCCGAAACGTAGCCCGTCGGTCCTGCGTGTCGTCGAGTCCGGGAGCCAGTGGAACGAGAATCACGACGCTCTCGTGGCCCGACGGTGCGACCGACGGGTCGGTGCGTGAGGGGACGTTGACGTACACCGTTGGATCCGCCGGCCATCGGGGGTCCTCGAAGATCGCCTCGAAGTGAGGGTCCCAGTCGGTCGGGAGCGCAAGCGTGTGGTGTGCCAGTTCGTCCACTCGTCCCTCAACGCCGAGGTACAGCAGGTACGCCGAGGGTCCGTACGTGCGGCGGTCCCAGTAGTCGCCGAGTCGTGGGACGCTTCCCGGCGGCAGCAGCTCGCGCTCCACGTACTCGGGTGGGACGTTACAGACCACTCGGTCGTGGACGTATCGGTCGCCGCCGAGGTCGACAGCGATACCGCCAGAGACGGGTTCGAGACCGGTGACTCCGACGTTCGTGTGGATGTCCGCGCCACGCTCGCGTGCGACCGACTCGACCGCTTCGACGACCTCGTACATCCCGCCGATCGGGTAGTACACGCCGAGTCCGTAGTCGACATGGCTCATCAGCTGGTACATCGCGGGCGTGTCGTACGGCGACCCGCCAAGGAACACGAGGGTGTACTGGAGTAACTGCCGGAGCTTCGGGTGGTCGACGTACTCGCTCACCCGCTCGTCGAGACTGTCGAGCAGGGCCAGTTCACGGCCGGCACGGAGAACGTCGGTCGAAACGTAGTCACGAAGGCGCGACCGCCCTGGGAGGACGACTTGCTCCATTCCGGCTTCGTATGCGGCTTCGGCGTCCGCGAGGTATCGACGAAACGCCTCCGCACCGCCGTCCTCGTACGACTCGAACAGCCGTGCGGCAGCCTCAGGATCGGCTGGTACGTCGACGCGGTCACCGTCGTCCCAGAACACGCGGTAGTGTGGATCGAGCCGCTCCAGTTCGTAGAACTCCCCGGGCTCGTGATCGAAGTGTCCGAAGAACCGTTCGAACACCTCTGGCATCAGATACCACGAGGGACCGGTGTCAAACCTGAATCCGTCCCGTTCGATCCGGCCGGCCACGCCGCCGACCCGGTCCGAACGCTCGTACAGTGTCACCGCTGCGCCAGCGTCAGCGAGGTACGCCGCCGCGGCGAGCCCGCCGATCCCGCCGCCGACGATCCCGACTGAGGTCCCGTCGAGAGAGCGATCGCTCATCGTGTGACACGTGATCGGCCATCACCGAGAATCATCGCCGTCTCACGGCGGGTTTTTATAACAACGCCGTCCGACCGGATCGGGACCGACTCGTCAGGCCCGGCGGATTTATTCGTTGAACACAGACGATCATATATGTCTGGCCTACCCGATCCCGGTCCCACGACCGCGAGCGGGTCCGGCGTCGACCCCGCCTCGACCCCCCGGAAGACCGACCACGACTCGGCAGACGACGGTGTTCGCGCGTGTATCGTCGCTCACGACCCGCCCGAGTGTCCGGTCGCCGACACGCTTCCAGATGGGGCGGTTGCGACCGACGTTCGGATGATCGCGCTCGACGACGTCACGATAGAGCAGTTCCGAGTCGATCGGTCAACATCCGCGGACCGGTTGGTCTCGTCTGGTGGTTCGTCTCCGGCTGACGGGTCGTCACACATGAATCCGGTTTTCGAGGCCGACGGCGGTCGCGTGTATCGGCGGCGGGTCAAACCCCGGGATGCGTGCCCGTATCGTACGATCGAATCACTCGGCTATCCGGTGAGCAATGCGACGGTGCGAACGGACCCGGATCGCCTCCGTGTTACGCTTCATCTACCCACCGTCAAGCCGCTTGGGAGTATCGTCGACGCCGTCGAGTCGACGGGGGCGACCGTCACGCTCGATCGGTTGACTCACTCTGGGGACCACCGGCAGGCGGACCCTATCGTGGTAGACCGAGAACGGCTCACAGAGCGCCAGAAGGAAGTGTTGTACGCGGCGTGGCGCCTCGGGTACTTTTCGTACCCGCGCGGCGCGAGCGCGGAGGAGGTCGCGGAGGCCGTCGGGATCGCCCGGTCGACGTTCGCCGAACACCTCGCAGCGGCCCAACGACAGGTAATAGAGGGCGTTGTCGACGGCATGCCAGACACGCGCGGTCCGGACTCCTGACCGTCGTTTTTCCCGACCGATGAGACCGATCGCGGGTTTCAAGCGACCGCAACCCTGAGGGCTGCTATGTACCGGAGACGGTTCCTCGAGCGCGCTGGGGTTGCCAGCGTCGGCATAGGGGCTTCCGTCGCGCTTTCCGGCTGTCTCGACGGATTGAGTGGCGCGATTGACGGGGAGCGCGACGACCCAGACGGATACGACGTGGCGATGACCGCCGACGCCTACGTGCCGGAGGAACTCACAGTAACGGTCGGTGACACCGTTGTCTGGGAGAACACGAGTACACGGATACATACGGTTACGGCATACGAAGGAGCAATCCCGAACGACGCCGCCTATTTCGCCTCGGGCGGCTTCGACGATGAGGCGACCGCACGCGAGGAGTGGCACGACAACTTCGGTGGAGAACTCACCAACGGAGAGCGGTTCAGCCACACCTTCGAGGTCCCCGGGCGATATGACTACGTCTGTGTTCCACACGAGTTCGGCGGAATGTACGCGACCGTGATCGTCGAGGACCCGTGAGATGTCGGCCAGTGCCGAGCAGGCGAGTGACCGTAAGCTCCGACGGCTCGCCGCTGTCCTCGCCGTGGTCGTCGCCGGGATCCACCTGTACTGGGCGCTCCCAGTTGCCGCCCAGCAGATCCAGTTCGGAATCCTCCACGACCCGCGGCCCGCAGCGTTCCTCCTTGCGACAATGGTGATGCTGATGGGGGGGCTACTCGTCGTACAGGGGTTCGACCCGCTGCCCGTCTACATCGGCGGGATACTGCTTATGCTCGTCTTTCTCGTTGGCTACGGCGCGTGGCACACCGTGCTTGACCACGGCGCGTTTTGGCCCGGTCGTCACGCACACGGTCACGCAGAGCAGGGGCCAGTACAGCTGATCGTTATTCATCTTCAAAACGATTCGCTGGCGCTCGCATCGAAGCTCGCGGAGGCGTCGCTGCTTGCCGTGTTATCAGTGCTTGCTGGCAGGGAGCTCCGCGACCGATGAGGCATCGACGGTCACCCCACGTCACGTCTCCGTGTCACCGACCCACGTCTCCGTGTCGCCGACCCACGTCTCTGTGTCGCCGACCCACGACGAAACCCATTAGCGCACCCGTCCCTAAATTGTGGTGAACGACGCGATGGACCCCTCATTCCTGCTCGGCACGGATGTCCTCCTGTTCCTCGCCATCGGGCTGCTCGGCGGTGCCCACTGTATCGGAATGTGCGGTCCCCTCGTGACCGCGTACTCTGCGCGGATGACCGCCGAGTCGGGCAGCGGAGGCGATCCCGGGCCGACGGCCGGGGGTCGGACTGACGGCGGGACGGAGGCAGCCTCCGGAGCCGGCTCAACCGACCGCCGTCGCGGCCATCTCACAACCTACGAGGTGCGCCAGCACGCCCTGTTCAACATCGGCCGAACCGTGAGCTACACGGCTATCGGGGCACTACTCGGGGCGATTGGCGGGGTCGTCCTCGTCGGAGCGGCAACGCTCACGGACGCGGCGGGAACGATACGCGGAGTCGTCGGGGTTGGCGTCGGTGCGGCCGTGATCCTCGTCGGTGTGAGGTACATGCTTGGCGGCGCGACCGGCGGCGTCCACCTCCCGGGACTCCAGCGGATCACGGGCTGGCTCACCGGTCACGTCGACCGACTCGCAAACGGACCGGGGATCGTCGGCCTCGGGGCAGTTCACGGACTCCTTCCCTGCCCAATACTGTATCCAGCATACCTGTACGCGTTCGCGAGCGGCTCCGCGATAGCCGGCGGCGTCGCGCTCGCAGCGCTCGGGATCGGAACGATGCCCGCCGTATTCCTGTACGGCACGCTAATCGAGCGCGTCGACGCGGTTCATCGCCGGCGAGTCCACCGACTGCTCGGGGTGGCGTTCGTCCTCCTCGGATACATTCTGTTTGCGCACGGACTGATGGAGGCCGGAATCCATCTCCCCCACCCGGAGCTTCCCTTCTGGAACCCGCTCGACGCTGGTGAACTCGTCGGCCACGAGGTTGCCGGTGGACACGGCGATCACGGAGGGCACTAGCCGATGAGCAACGAGCAGCCGTTTCCGGACTGTACGCTGTGTGAACTCCCGACCGAGGGCGTCGATGTCGTCGACAACGAGGGAAACGAGTTCTGCTGTACCGGCTGTCGTGGCGTTTACGACGCGCTCGGCGATGTCGACGTGGACGCCGAAACGGTTGCCGAGCGACGAGACGAGACGAGCGACGAGGGAAACGACGCCGATGACTCTCCGGAGGTTCCGGGCGACCACGAGGCGACGTTTCTCGAAGTCGACGGGATGCACTGTGCGACCTGTGAGGCGTTCATCGAGACCGTGGCAACCCGGACAGAAGGGGTCAGCGCCGCGAGCGCCAGCTACGTCACCGACACGGTTCGGATCGACCACGACCCCGGTGCTGTCTCGACGGACGACCTCGCGACGGCGGTGAGCGGCCTCGGCTACAGCGCGTACTCCCGCGACGACGCGTTCTCGCGGCGGCAGGCGGACAACATGGCAACGGCCCGCCTCGCGGTCGGCGTGCTCGTCGGAATGGCGGTGATGTTACAGTACATCGTCCTCATCTATCCGACGTACTTCGCGTTCCCCTTTTATGATGAGCGAACGCTGGAGTTTATTAATGAGGCGATGGCGTCGACCTCTGGCACGTACTTTTTCATCGTCATCGGGATCTTGACAACGATCGTGCTGGCGGTTACCGGCAAGCCGATCCTCAGGGGGGCGTACGTGAGCGCGCGAACGCGCTCGCCGAACATGGATCTGCTCGTTGCCATCGCCGCGATCAGCGCGTACCTCTACAGCACGCTGGCGGTCGCGCTGCTTGATGACCCCTCAATCTACTACGACGTGACCGTCGCCATCATCGTGATCGTCACCGTTGGCAACCACTACGAGACATCGATCAAACGTCGGGCGACAGAGCTACTCTCGGATCTGACAGCCGTCCAAGTCGACACCGCCCGACGAGTGACCAGCGATGGAACCGAGAGCGTTGACATCGACGCGCTCGATCCGGGTGACCGACTGCTCGTGCGGGCGGGCGAGCGCGTTCCCGTCGACGGTGAGGCAGTAGACGGGGACGCCGCGGTCGACGAGTCCGTCGTTACCGGTGAGTCGCTGCCGGTTCGAAAGGAGCAGGGCGATACCGTCGTTGGGGGCTCCGTCGTAACCGACGGGTCGTTGACGGTCGCGGTCGGTCCGGACGCGACATCGAGTCTCGACCGAGTCGCCGAACTCGTGTGGGATCTCCAGAGCGGAAATCACGGGGTCCAGAAGCTCGCTGACCGGCTTGCGACCGTGTTTGTCCCGCTCGTGTTGACGGTCGCAGTCCTCGTTGCCGCGGGCAACCTCGCCGTCGGGAACGGGGTTGCGACCGCGATGTTGGTCGCGCTCACGGTACTCATCGTCTCCTGTCCGTGTGCGCTTGGGCTTGCGACCCCGCTCGCGGTCGCCGCCGGGGTCCGAGACGCACTTGAACGAGCGATCGTCGTCTTCGACGACACCGTATTCGAGCGGCTTCGCGACGCCGATACCGTCGTCTTCGATAAGACGGGAACGCTGACGACCGGCGAGATGCGGCTCCTCGAACGCGATATCGACGACGACCTACTCGCGCTCGCGTCGGCGCTCGAATCGAACTCCGCCCATCCCGTTGGGCAGGCCATCGCGACGGCACGAACCGAGAGCGCCTTGGCCGGAGTCCCGGCGACCGACGGCGGCGTGACAACGGCGGACGACGGCGAAACCGCGGCCAGCGAGGACGGCGCTGTCGGTGGGGACGGCGGCACTCCCGCTCTCACGGTCGAATCCTTCGAAAGTCACGCGCGCGGTGTCTCGGGCGTCGTTGACGGGACCGAGGTTGTCGTCGGTCATCCAGACCTGTTCGACGAGCGCGGGTGGACGGTCCCGGACTCGCTCCGCGAGTCGGTCTCGGCCGCCCGCGACGTGGGACGTGTTCCGGTCGCGGTCGGACGGGACGGCGCAGCCGAGGGGCTGGTCGTCGTCGGAGACGAGTTGCGAGACGGCTGGGAGGAGACGCTTTCGTCACTCGCCGACTCGGGGGTCGATGTCGTCGTCCTGACCGGCGACGACGAGCGTGCCTCGACCGTGTTCGCCGAACACGACTCGGTGTCTCGAGTGTTCGCGGGTGTCCCCCCCGAAGGGAAAGCAGAAACCGTCGAGCGCTTAAAAGGCCGCGGACGGACCGTGATGGTCGGCGACGGGACGAACGACGCGCCGGCGCTCGCGGCCGCGGATCTGGGCGTTGCGCTCGGCGGTGGCACCGCGATGGCGGCCGACGCAGCCGACGTGGCAATCGTCGACGACAACCTTGATTCGGTTCGCACCGTGTTCGACCTCTCCCGAGCGGCCGGGCGACGGGTAAAAGGAAACATCGGATGGGCGTTCTGTTACAACGCGATTGCTATCCCGCTTGCCGTCACCGGACTGCTCAACCCGCTTTTCGCCGCGGTCGCAATGGGTATCTCCAGTCTGCTCGTCGTGACCAACTCCTCGCGAGCCCTGCTTCCCGGGGAGTGAGGTGACGAAAGCGATGGGAGGCGGATAACGAGACGATCGGTGGGGGTCGTAAACTTCGTACAGCGGGTCGGACGACGGACACGCCGATTCGTGGCTTATAAATCGTGAATCTCCCGCGTGGTCGTCAGCGACGAAGTCGTTGGCGGCTCGGCAGTATTCGACGGCCGGTGGAAGCCGAGACGGCGCTTAAAAAACACATCCCGTCGGATATCGGGGTTCAACGATGGTTACCGCGCGAGCAACAAGGTCATTCGATATCGACGGACCAGTCGCCGTCAGCGCTGATTTCGACGAATCCAGTGTCGAGGAACGTGAACTCCTGTTCGTCGTCGTATTCCCCGATAGTATTGATAACGACTTCGGTCGGATCGCCGGTGAGGGGATAGACGATCATCTGAAAGTTCGACTCTCCGTCATGGGTGGCGGTCACGGTGTGTGCGCCGGTAAACTCGTACGGCCCGATCACGTCCGGACCGCTCCCGGTAGCCTGCGCGGGAAACGGCTCTCCTTCCTCGGGCCGTGGCTGACGTATCGTCAGCTCCCAGTTCCCGTCCGCGTCGACATCAAGTTCCCGCGTGTCCTCTCTACGCTCGCTCGAACCAAGCTGTACGGCACGTTTCCCCGAATACGATCCGGAGTCGCGTATGAGATCGTAATTGACGTACTCATCATTAACCAGAGTCATCCGAAAGTCCTCGCTACCGTCGTGGCTTATTTCGGCGATAATGAGTCTTTCAGTCACCCGCACGTCCGGGATTAGATCTATGCCACTCCCTTCGAAGTGTTGATCCTCGGTCCCAACCGAGTCGTCCATCGAGTCATCGTCAGCATCGTCACCGGTCGAATCATCGTCCATAGTCGTCTCATCAGTACTTTGGTCGTCGTCTTCCGTATCACTGCTTTCAGGTAGGGAATCTCCGTTCTCTTGGGAGTCATCATCCGTACAGCCAGCCAAGCTTGCCGCGGTAAACGATCCGGCACCGATGAGTATTTTCCGTCTGTTCACAACGTTTTACTGTATTATAAATAAATAAACCTACTGACTGGATGACGTTTTGCCGGCCAGTTCCAGCAGCGCTGTGTGCGAGATTTGCGATCCACGCTCAGAGCGCAGCCCGCGCCTGTTTTACCCCCAACCAGGACGATCTCTCATCGCGCCGGCAGCGACGTATACACGATCGGATCGGGGCTTCACCGGCTTCTGTGGGTGATGGTGACTCACAGATGACTCTCCGACCGCCCGTGCTTTCCGTGGCTCCGATCGAATCACCACGACAACTCCCTAATTTTTAATTAACAGTCCTCCAGCGATGGCCGCTAACGAGGAGCTGTCTGGAGTATGTATACAATTCTAATGTAATGTATATATTTGATATGATCGGTGTGCGGTGTGACGAGAGTTCAGCTATTCTCGTGACACTCACAGCCACCTTGACGGAACAGTTCTCCGACAGAATAGTCCGACCCGCACTCGGGACAGACGGCGCGAACATCCACAAGAACGTCGTATGTATCACGATCGAGGTCGCCGGAGGAAGCGAGCGAATCGATCGCGGACTCCGTCACTGCGGCGACGCGACCTTGGAGTTTTTCCACCGTTTCGACCTTGTGATCGACCGCGTCGGCGTTGTGTTCCGGGAGCGTTGCTCCCCGGTCTTTCGTCAGATACGTATGTACCGCCTGGTGGGTAACGAAGTCGCGTTCAAGCGCCTCAGGATCGACGCCCTCGCGTTCGAGCCGCCGCCGGGCACGAGTCACCGCAGGTTTGGAATCGGACTGAAGCGACTCGTAGGTTCCACTCACTTCGAAGTCAAGCGGGGAACTGCCGGCGTCGCGGAGCGCGACCTCTAACACAGCTTTGTTAAACTCCGCTGCGAGATCGCGAAGACTCGTTCGCTCGCCCGAGACTCCGGTCCAAGCCTCCTCTAGCTGTCTGCCGAGATCGTCCAGTCCGTACTCGCGAATGACGCGTGCGACTTTCGTTCGGGAGGTACTGTCGTCGTCCATGTCCGCTGTGCTGGCTCTTCCATTACAAAATTAACGGAGTAATACAAGCGTTTGCTTCGATGGCGCGAAACGACCGAAGCGACGGTGATTCCCACGGATTCGGGATCAGCTAAGACTCTCTACGTAGGTGTACTCGTCCGAAAGCGCGGCAGCGTCCTCAGGGAGGAGGGCCGTAACGAGGTAACTAGCGTGATCATGAAAGTACTCGACCACACGAGCAATGCGGTCTGAGTCGATCGCCTCCAGCGAGTCCAGGATAATGAACGGAACGACCTCGTGGACGTCGTGGACGAGGTAGCCGGCAAGTGCGAACACGAGTCCGGTCACCTCGCGCTCGCTCTCGGAAAGGTGGTCGATCGTGTCCTCGTACGCGGGTCCGTCGTCGGCCGATCGAACGATATGGAGGTCGAACTGTGTGCGAGATACTTTTCGGCGTCCCTCACGAACCGCGGTCTCCCGCCGTTCGATCCAGATGCGGTCGAGGTTGTCGTACTGGAGGATTCCAAGGACCGTTTCCATGTGGTCGTTGAACTCGGTAACCGCGTTCTCCTCGATACGGTCGACCCGCGTCCGGAGCTCGGTCAGCGTGTCGGCGAGTGACTCTCGTTGTTCACGAAGATCGTCGCGTTCGTCGATAGCTGCCTCGTGCTCGTCGATCTCGTCGTCCAAGTCGTCGATCTCGGACTCTACCCGTTCGATTCGGAGTTCGATCCCGTTGATCTCACGGTGGAGATCGAGTGCCTCTTCATGGCCATCCACGTCGATACTCTCCGCTTCGTTCTCCAGCTCTTCGATCGTGTCCTGCTGTGCCTCGATCTGTTTCGTGAGATCGGCGATCCGCGATTGCGTTGTCTCTATATCCGATTCGATCTCGGACAGACGCTGTTCTGCTCGCTCCCGTTCACGTTCTCTGTCTCGGATAGACGACTGTTTGTCGGTGAGGTCGTCGATATCGGCTCGCACCTCGTTGCGTTCGGCGAGCCGCTCCGATCGTAGCTCTTGGAGCCGATCGAGAGTCGCCTCGATCTGGTCGGACGCAACCTCCGAGCCACAGGTCCAGCAGACCGTCTCTCCGCCGGCCTTCAGGGCACTGGTGGGGGTATCGTCTTCGACAACCTCGAGTCCATCACCCTCCAGCATCTCCTGATTGAAGCTGATAACTCTGCTGAGTTCGTTGACCGTGTCGTCAAGCGAGCGTTTACGACGCCGAAGCTCATCGAGGCGCCCGGCGAGCCGATCCGGGTCAGCTTCGACCGCTTCCGTCTCAGCGAGCGTTTCTTGTAACTCTTCGCGCTCGGCTTCGTACTCCGCAAGCGTCGAGCGTTCGGTCTCTAGGTCGAACTCCAGATCCTCCAACTTCGAGCGGGCACCGCGGACGCGCTGGAACGCATCCTCAAGTTCCTGTTTTCGCGAGCGGCTCTCCTCGACGCCGGTATCGAGGTCGTCCAGGCGCGCCTGTGCGTCAGCTAGCTCCTCGCGGGCGTCGGCAAGCTCCTCACGCTTCTCTTGACGGGCCTCCTCTAACGCGGGGAGTTCTCGTCCAAGTTCGTCGAGCCTCTCGATCTCGGCTTCGAGTTCGTCTCTCTCGCGTTTACACGACGTGATTTCGGCTTCGATCTGATCGGTGTCGATCGGCCGCATGATGATCTCCCGAAGGTCGTCATCCCGTGCGACCGCCTGCCGAGCCTCGTTGTTTTCAAGTAGAAACGCGAACAGGTCGGCTATCTCCGGGTTGTCGAGGTAGGGATCGCCGCTGAACACGACCGTGTCCCCTTGGCGTTTCAACGTCCGTGAATGCGTCTCCTCGCCGATCTGGAGGGTAACGGACCCCTCGTCTGCGTCACCCTTCAACGAGCTTCGATTGCTGCCGAGTCCGGCCATCAACGCCTGTAGAAACGACGTTCGATTAGTCGCATTGCGTCCGGTGAGGACGGAAACACCTGGGGGTAGCGTCACCGTCGCCTCATCGATGCCACCGATATTGCTGACATCGACGTGGGTCGTCGCTGAAGATAGTTGATCCATAGACATACCCTCAGATCGGCGTTTCGCGTTTTAAAACTATCCGTTGTATCGATCGGTACGACGCTTCTGAGATCGATACCTGATTCGAAAAGAACGCCCCTAATCATATACTATATCAAACATATAGTAGATACGGTCAGAAATAACACCTTTTGATAGATATCACGGTCCGTTAAACCCGTCAATTAAATACGCTCTTCTGTAGGAGATTGTTGATACTGCTGAGCTGTCGCTGTCGAGTCGAAGAGGACAAGGACACCGCGTCAGCGGTGTCCGACACGAATGATTCCGCTAGATGTGTTTGGGTCGGAATCGGTCGCAGCGGACCTGCTCCAACAGGTTCGCTGGCGTGACGGCGTTTCCTGTCCTCGCTGCCGTTCTGACCGAACGGTCAGAAACGGCAGCTACGGGCACTTTCAGCGGTATCTCTGTAAGGATTGCGGCCGCACGTTCAACGATAAAACCGGCACGATCTTCGCTCATTCGAAGATCGCGCTCCGCAAGTGGCTGTTTTCGATCTACGCGTTTTTGCGGTTTAACACGAGTCTCAGGCAGTTACAGTG
>CAYRWH010000036.1:0-8847 GCA_964427935.1 uncultured Halobellus sp.
GAAGGGAAAGAAATGCTCCGGCTGGGATTTGAACCCAGGTCATTGCCGTGAGAGGGCAATATGATTGGCCGGACTACACCACCGGAGCGTGCTGCGCTTCGACGCGATTACCGGTATGACAGTCCAAATTAAAACAGTTCCGTTTCACCCGCGCCGTGGCTCGGTTTACCGCACGCACCAGCACTGCTGCTGGGAGGTGTCGAATCAGATATCGACGGTGAACGAGTCGACGGCTCCCGAAGCGTCGGCGACCGCGGCGAGGAGGTCCGCCACGTCGTCCACATCGGTCGTGTCAACGACTTCGACCGGCGTGTGCATGTAGCGATTGGGGATCGAGACGTTGATCGACGGGACACCACCACGCGCAGTGTAAAACGCGTCTGCGTCGGTTCCGGTTCGGGACCCGGCGGCCTGTAGCTGAACATCGATGCCGGCGTCAGCCGCCGCGTCACGCGCGAGATCGACGAGAACCGGATGGTTCGCGCTTCCGCGAGTGATAACCGGCCCCGCACCGAGTTCGACCGGGCCCTGATGTTCGGTCTGGACATCCGGATTGTCGGTAGCGTGTGTCACATCGACAGCGACGAACGCGTCTACCGCTTCGAGGTCGAAACCAACCATCTGCGCACCCCGAAGGCCGAGCTCTTCTTGAACGGTCGACACCGCGTAAACGGTCGTCTTGACGCCGGCCGCGGCGGCCCGACGGAGACCCTCTGCGGCCGCCCAGCTACCGACTCGGTTGTCGATCCCACGGGCCGCAATCCGGTCACCGACGAGAGACTCGAGACCGGTCGAAAACGTCACCGGGTCGCCGATCTCGACGTGATCGAGCGCCTCGTCGGCGTCAGCCGCACCGATGTCGACGAACTGACCGGTGATCTCCTCGTACTCGTCGTCGGACCGGTCTCGCAGGTGGATCGCAGTCTGTCCCACGACACCCTGAACCGGTTCGTCCGCGTGGACAGTCACGTGTTGGCCCTTCGAGACGGTCCGGTCGGAGCCACCGATCGGGGCGATCCGGAGGAACCCGTCTTCGATCACGTCACGGACGATGAACCCGATTTCGTCGCCGTGACCGGTGACAGCTATCGTCGGCGCGTCGGGGTCGCCCTCGTGGACGGCGACGGCGTTGCCGTACGCATCGGTAAACACCTCGTCAGCGAACTGGCCGACGTAGTCGGTCCAGACCCGCTGGGAGGCTGTCTCAAATCCAGAGGGGCTGCGGGTTGCGAGAAGCGCATCGAGAAACGATCTGCTGGAATCGTCCATATACGGTCCTACGGCCGCCACAAAAAGAAGCCGGCGGTCCCGGCCATGACGAGGGGCCGGACGGTGGACGGTACGATTAAGCGGTCGGCGTGACAATCGAGTCGTATGGCCGAAAAATCACTCACGCTACTCGAAGTACACCTCGGCGACGGCGACGTTCGAATCGGACCGAACCGACTCCTCGGCGGGAGCGACGACGAGCCCCTTACTGAACCTGAGGGAGACGCCGGTGCTTCCGACTCCGAGGCGGACTCCTCGGGAGGCTGTCCCGGACGATCGATCGGTATCGCGCTTCTCGTCGTTGGGCTCCTCGCAGTGGTCGGGTTCGCGGCCGCGCGGCTGCTCGGCGGCGAGGGGCTCGAGGATGCGGCCGACCTCGACGCGCTCGACGACTGACCACTTTCTCGCGATCCTACCGGGGTTCCAGCGAGGGGATCCCTTGGTTGGCTCCGCTGACCGACACAAGCAATTTGAGTCCGGACCGCCTCCGATCTGTATGAATGTTCTCCGAAGCCTCCGTGCGGTCTCCGAGGCGTCCGGAACGGGCGTCGTCGACTGGGCGAAAGCCGGCGAGGCCGCAAAAGCGAGTACGGAGCCCGGAGCGCTCAACCTGACGCCTGCCGATCGACGTGGCTACGCGACGGACGTGCGAGACGCTCGAACCCGTCTCCGAGAGGTTGCGGGCCTTGAGTTCGACGTTCCTGACGCGATCGAAGTCCAGAACCGCCACCACTGGATCGACGCGAACCTCGCGACGTTCCAGAACGTGATGGGTCCGATCGAGGCGGCGACGAACGCCCGCATGCCCGACCTCTCCCGGATCGCCAACACCGGATCGATGGCGTTCACGCTCGGGTTCCTCGCGCGCAACGTACTCGGACAGTACGATCCGCTCCTGTTAGCCGACGACCCGAACGCCGACCACGGCCTCTACTTCGTCCACCCCAACGTGGTTGGGGTTGCTGCCGATCTTGACGTGGCGTACCCGCGGTTCCGTCGCTGGATCGCGTTTCACGAGGTGACTCACGCCGCCGAGTTCGGTGCGGCACCGTGGCTCTCCGAATATCTGGAGTCACGCGTCGAACGCGGGATCGACGAGTTGACTGCCGGCGGCCTCGATCGGGCCGCGTTCGACGAACTTCAGACCGCGATGACCGCTGTCGAGGGGTACGCGGAGCTGCTGATGGACCGTGCGTTCGACGACGAGTACGCAGACCTCCGTCGCAAGCTCGATGACCGGCGCGGAGGCGGCGGGCCGATTCAACAGATTGCGCGTCGGCTCCTCGGTCTGGGTCTCAAACGCCAGCAGTACGAGCGCGGTGCGACCTTCTTCGAACGGGTTGCTGACGAACGCGGACTCGAAGCGGCCAGCGCGGTGTGGGAGCGACCAGAGAATCTCCCAACGAGCGATGAGATAGACGATCCGACGGCGTGGCTCACACGAGTCGATCCGTGACCTACGAGTTACAGGGACTGGAAGAGATGGTGTCCACAGTCGTGGCTGTGGCCGGAGGATTTACGCGGAACTCGACCGTATAAACAATATGAAACTCACCGGGCAGTGGGATCGCGAGCATGTCGATCGGTTCCTCGACAATGCGCGGATACCGGTTCGGATCGGATGTCGAACTCCGGAGGACAACCCGTGGCTGGTGTCGCTGTGGTTCCGGTGGGACGGAGCGATCCACTGTGCGACCAGCGCAGATGCCGACCTCGTCTCCTTTTTATCGGCAGACGACCACGTCTCCTTCGAGGTGTCGACGAACGACCCGCCATATAAAGGGGTCCGCGGACGCGGTCACGCGACGGTCACGCCCGACGCTGATAAACGACTCCTCCGCTCGCTCATCGAGAGGTACCTTGGCGGAGCCGACAACGACCTCGGCGACCGCCTTCTCGATCCGGAACGGGAGGAGGTCCACATCCAGATAAAGCCGGAGCGACTCCACTCGTGGGACTACTCCGGCCGAATGCCGGCCCGGAATGACGGGGGAGACGAAGCCAACGAGCAGCGAAATAACCAACACAGCAGAGTTAGCGAGGAGCGGACGGAGAGCTAGCGGCCGAGATCACGGAGGTCTTCGGTCTCAACGCGGTCCGGCAGCACGTCGAGCGCCTCGGCGGCCCAGCCGGCGTGTCCCAGCGTGATCGCGGATCCGGGGCTCGTCTCGGCGAGTCGACGGACACCCTTCGCGGCCGCCGTCTGTGCGGCGGCATCAGTTCGCTCGGGCGTCTCGGCAGTGAGCGGATACGTCTCTGAGAGCGCACGCGGGAACGGTCCGAACGGTGGCTTTACCCGCCAGACCGCGTCGTACTCGTGGCTCGACGGCGGTTTCGATTCGGTGACGAGCAGATCCGCGGGCGTCTCCAGTCGAGCGAGCCGGTCGTGATGTCGCGTAACCTCCGGCCGCCGAGCTGACTCGTGGGAGGTATAAAAGAACGCGTCCTTCGAAACTGGGTCGGTCGATTCGAGCTGCTCGCCGTGGTCGAGCAGTGCCCGGAGCCCGTCGAGCATCGCGGGGTGTCCGCGCGCCCGCCGATCAACCAGTTCGAGCAGCGTCCCCGAACGGATCGCCGCCTTGATCCGCCGTATCTCTTCGAAGGTGACGTGGAGGTTGTGCTCGGCGAGGAGTCGTTCGGCCTCGTCGTCGTCACCCTCCCGTAGCTCGGCAGGAGTGTGGTTAACACATACCGGACACGAACAGGGGAAGTACTCCATCTCCGCGAGGTGATCCGTCCCCGAGACGGTGAGGTAACGACCGTCTCGCGCCATCAGTGCGTAGGCCGCGGAATCGAACAGATCACAGCCCATCGCGACGGCGAGCGCAAGCATCATCGGATGTCCCGCACCGAACAGGTGGACCGGACAGTCAGGATCGAGTCCGCGTTTCGCGGCGGTCACCGCCGCAACAACGTCCGCGTAGCGGTAGGAGTTGAGCAGCGGAACCATCGCGCCGACCGGAAACACGTCGAGATCGGTAGCGGCAGCGTGCCGACCCGCCGCTTCCCGGAGATCGGGATACGTCGACCCCTGTACGGGAGCGTTGACGAGCATCTCACCGGTGTCGACTGCCTCCGCGTCCGAGAGCGCCGTTCGCGTCGTGTCGAGGTCGCGCTCGGCTCGCTCGCGGTCGGCGTCCGGCGGGGTCGGAACGTCCACGGGAGTCGCGATGTCGCTCCCAATCCGTCGTTGAAATTCGAGTATCTCGGCGGTCGTAACGTCGATGTCACCGTACTCTGCGAGTTGGAAAGAGCCCGAGTCAGTCATGATCGCGCCGTCAAACCCGAGGAACTCGTGAAGCCCATCCGCAAGTACACGGTCACGGATCCGGTCAGTGCTCCGGATGATGTAGGAATTGGTGATCAGCATCTCTGCGCCGAACTCTTCGCGTATCCGTCGGGGCTCGATCGTGAGCACGTTGGGGTTGACGACCGGCAACAGCGCCGGCGTCTCGACGGTGACGCCCGCACGAGGGACCTCCAGCCGCCCGATCCGGCCGGCGGCAGCGTGATCCCGGATCTCGAAATGATCTCGCATATCCCGACTGGGCGCAGGCGAGCGGTAAGCGTTGCGTTCGGGGTCGACGACGAGGCACAGAGCAGCTCGTTCCCGGCGCTACAAGCCGGTCGGGTGGGACAGATACGTTGTCTCTAGCCCCCACTCGTCCGCAAGCGACCGCAGGGATTTGACGCCGAACGTCTCAGTCGCGTAGTGTCCGGCCAGAAACACCGTGATGCCGGCCTCTCGTGCGTCGTGATACACCTGCTGTTTTCCCTCACCGGTTAACAGCGCGTCTGCGTCCGCCTCGATGGCCTCGTCGAGCCAGTCCGTGCCAGATCCGGTGACGATCGCCACGCGCTCGATACGATCGGGCCCGAACTCCAAGACTCTCACCGCGCCGTCGGTCTCGTTGCCATCGAATCCAGCGAGCCGGTCACGGATCGCAGAGGCGGGGAGCGGCTCCCGCGTTTCCCCGACCGTCCCGATCGTTACGGGTCCAATCGTCCCGAACGGCTCCCGATCTGACAGGCCGATCGCATCCGCAACCCCGGCAGCGTTACCTAGTTCCTGCTGCCCGTCCAGCGGGAGGTGCGAGACGTACAGCGCGATGTCGTTCTCGACGAGCGAGGCGATCCGGTCGTACGTCCGACCGGTGACGTGATCTATCCCACCCCACGAGACCCCGTGATGCGTGACGAGCACGTCAGCACCCGCGTCGGCGGCGCTCTCTATCGTTGCCGTCGCCGCGTCGACTGCGAACGCAACGTGGCCTACCGTCCGGCTCCCGTTGGTCATGTCACTGCTCGGTCCGACTTGTAACCCGTTCGCGCTCGCGTCGACATCGGCGTACGCATCCGTCTCAAGCCGGTCGTCCAGCCGGTCGACGAACGTGTGTAGTTCCATACCGGACAGTACGTCTGCCGGACACAAAACGTATCGATCAGTCGTCGACTCCCTCTGCCGGCGAATCGGGAATCGAATCGAAGGGTGCTTCGGACGGAGCGTTCGCCGACGCCGGCCCCGTTTCCCCCTCGCCCGGGGTCTCGGGTGGCGCATTGAATCCGGGATCGAACAGCTGTAGCGCCGTCCGAATCGTCTCCCAATCGTCCTCACCGGCAGCGTCACGGAGTGAGCGAGTCGGCGCGGCGAGCAGTTGGCCAACCAGCGCGTCGGCCATCGACTCGACCGTTTCGCGCTGATCGTCTGTCAGGTCGCCTTGTGCCTCAAGCTTTGTGACCGCGCGATCGACCTCCCTGGCCTTCACCCGGTCTGCGCCGGCGTACATCGCCGAGATGGCGTCGTCGGCGCGTTTGCGTTTATACGCCCGCAGGATACGGTCGAGCTCTTCGTCGATCATCGATTCGACGCGACGGGCCGCCGTCTCTCGCTGCTCACGCGTTTCCCGCGTAACATCCTCTAAGTCGTCGATATCGTACAAAAAGACAGTAGAAAGCTCGCCCGCGTCGGGGTCGATATCTCTGGGCTGTGCGATGTCGATACAGACGACTTGATCGGTCCCCTCGAAGTGGCTCGTATCGAGCACGGTGTCCGGACTTCCAGTTGCTGTGACAACGAGGTCCGCTTCGGAGACCACCGCCGAAAGGTCACGCAGCGGGACGGCGCTCGACTCGGTGTCGATCTCACCGGCAACAAAGTCTGCGTTTGGTACTGTTCGGTTCGCGACGATGACCTCGCTAACCGACGTGTCGTCGAGAGCGCGGGCCGCAAGCGTTCCCATCTCACCAGCCCCCACCACGACCGCCGTTCCGTCGGTAAGGTCGAGTTCCGCGGCGGCCAGCCGAACCGCAGCGGAGCCGAGCGAGACCACGCCCTCATTTATCGCGGTCTCCGTGCGGGCGCGCTCGCCGACGTGGAGCGCTTTTGTAACGGCGTCTTCAAGAACCGGGCCGATACCGCCGGCAGCCCGCGACTCCTCGTACGCCTCGCGGACCTGTCCGATGATCTGGTCCTCGCCGAGAACGAGCGATTCGAGTCCGGAAGCAACTCGCATCAGGTGTTCCAGGCTTTCTTCGTGGTCGAACCGTCGTACTGCGGCGCCGCGAACCGCTGGCGCAAACGCCTCAAGCGCGGCAGTCCCGTCGGTCGCTCTGTCGGTGACCACGAACGCCTCGGATCGGTTACACGTCTGGATCGCGAATGCCTCCTCGACCCCGTCGCGAGCGAGAAGATCAGAGACGGTCGCCCGGACACTCTCGTCGCCGGCCGACTCTATTTCGTCGACCGTCGCGGCGGAATGGGCGACACTAACGCCGCGGATCGCCCCCGTCTCCTTCATTGTTCGATAACCTCCTCGATCACTGTATACGCCTCTTGACGACCGTTCGACCTCGCCTTTTGTAAACCCTTCCAAACCCCCTCGGATCGCACGACGTGACGGATCGCCTCCCGCCGCGTCTCGGGGTCGATTCCCCGGTCAGACAGCTCCTGTCGAAGCTCACCGGACAGTTCTGCCATTGCGCCAGCCCCGTCGATCTCGGCCTCGATGCGCTGTCGGAGCGCCTTCGAGAGGGCCGGACTCGCCCCACCGGTCGAGATGGCGACGCTGACTGGATCGTCCTCGACCGTCGCCGGAACGACAACGCTCCCCGCGTCTCGGGCGCCGGAGACATCGGTGCGATTCACCAGCGTTCCCGCTTCGAGCGCCGCCGCCTCCGCGGCCGCGTTCACCGCCCGCTCGTCGGTCGCGGCGACGACAAGCGCGGGCGACACGCGACCGATCCACTCCCACACGGAGCCGGAGTCGGGTCTCGCACGGATCAGATCGATCTCGGCGTAACTCCCGTCGCGGCCGACGGCGGCGAGCAGTCGATCCGCAAACGCGGGACTCACGACGATGACGTGTGCCTCGTCCGCGAAGCCGATTGCCTTCCGGCTTCCGACGGCACCGCCACCGAACACGAGAACTGTTTCACCGGAGAGGTCGTGGTATAGCGGAGTCATTCGATGTAGGATACTGACGGGTCGCTGTCGCAGTCTCAGACGGTGTTGCTGCTCGCGCGTTCGTCGATGCGGATCCCCGTTTTCTTCAGGATCCGTGTCGAAAACAGGGTGTCCCAGTCGTCGGCCGAGACGTCCCAGTACTCGGCCATCGTGTCTCGGACCTGTGTGACACGCTGGTCGCTTTCAGCCTCCGTACGACCATGTGTCATCGCGAAGAAGTTGTACTCCCAGACGCCCGCGTGGGTCGGGCGCTCGTAACAGTGTGTGACGAAATCGAGATCCGCGATGACTGGCCCGACCTCGTCGAGGACATCCTCCGGAACGTTCCAAACCGTCATTCCGTTTTCCGTGTAGCCGAGCGCGTAATGATTGGGGATGACGCCGACGCGCCGGACCTTCCCCTCACGCCGGAAGCGTTCTATCGTTTCGAGTACCCAGTCCACGTCAGCGTCGAGCGCGGCCGCAACGTCGCTATAGGGCGTTTCTGTTATCGGGAGCCCGCCCTGTATCTCGACGACGAGATCCCGCTCTTCGGGTGTAAGCGTCGATCGGTTAGACGGGGTCACGTCCGGAGCGAGTCCCGAGAGATCGACGTCGCCGTCGGGAACCGGTCCCGCAACGAGGAACTTCGCGCCAACGTGGAACTCCTGTTGTTTTGGCAGGTTGTACGTCTCCTGTCCGGTTGCGGCCTCGATGTCGGCTAACACCTCCTCGACTCGGTCGTCACCACCCTTGTCCGGGTCCGGGTGGTCGGCAACGCTGACGACGAACCAGACGTTGAGGTGTGGATGTTCCCGCTCGTAGTTGTGTGCGACCTCGGTGAACTCGTTCACCGTTTCGACGATCTCCTCGAACCGATCTTCGGGTGCGTGCATCGCGACGAGCGACGCCGCGCCACCGATCTCCTCGGCGTTGACGAGCGCGCCGAACCGCGAGAGCACGCCCTCCTCGTCGAGTTCGTGTACACGCTCGCACAGCTCCGGTCCTGTCACGTCGAGTCCGTGATCGCGGAGCGCGGACGCAGCCGCGTCGAACGGCCGCGCCGTTACCGGGAACCCACCCTGGAACGCGTTGATGATCCCCCGGTCGAGCGCCGACAGATCCGCGTCGACCTC
>CAYRWH010000036.1:8947-12944 GCA_964427935.1 uncultured Halobellus sp.
CCTGGGATCCGGAGTCCGTACAGTTCGCTTGGAACGACGACATCGAGAACGACAACATCACCGGGTTCTCGGTCGTGCGCGTCGAGCCACTCTCCGAGCCGATCAGTTCCCTCGCCCGGTGTTCGCGCCCGACGCCGGTCGTCGAAGGCCCCTCGAAGCAGTCGCCCACGTGAGTCGGACTCGACGCTGGCGTGGCACTCCTCGCGGCCGATCACGACCCGAATGTGGTCACCCGCTGCCACTCCCAGCGACTCACACGTGCCGGACTCGACGCGTCCAGCTAGGTCCGCGTCGTTCGGGAGTCGAACACAAGGGCGTCGCGTTCCGCCGCTGCGAGCGATGTCAACGCGGATCGACGCGACGCTCTCGTCATCTGAGGGAACACGAGCCATCGGCTGAAAACGAGTTACTCGTCGTCGCCGAACGCGGCTGCGACATCGCCGTCGCCGTCGACGACAGACGCGTTGATCTGTGCGATGTCGTCGTCGACCTCGCGGCCGCGGACGGTGATCCGCTTACGCTCGCCCTCGCGGGAGGGGTTGAATCCGACGCCGCCTTCGAGGAGTAGTTCCTTCAGACGGGTCCCAGAGACGTCAGCACGCATCGGTCGCCCCGTCTCGTCGGAGCCGCCGGTGAGTTCGAGCGTGTGTCCGGAGAGACCGACGGCGTCACCGTCGACCTCGTCGCCGAGTTCGCGACCAAGGAACCGGTTTGCGTCCTGTCCGTCGACCTCTCGCTGGAACGTTTCGCCGCTTTCGGGATCGGCGATGACGATTTTGAATTCGGCCATGACCGAACCGAGACGCCCGCGAATAAAAAGCACGTCGAAACCTCGACACCCCGATATCGGGGAACAGCCGTTACCGATCCGGGAGAAACGCGGACCGTTCCGCCCCGCTCACTTCGGTCGATCGGGTCAGAGCATTCAGCACGGCTCAGGACCGACGTGGACAACCTCACAGCGGTCGTTCCGCGTCGGTTCACCGGTCGACCCACTGCCGTCGAGCGCGCGCACAAACCCTGATTCCACCGCGCGCACGGTCGACTGACCGTCTGCCGGGCCACCTGCGCTCTCGACGCTTCCTACCGACGCCGGATCGAACGGGACTCCCAACGCGTCGTATACCGGTGCCGCAATCGACGCGAGTTCCGACGCGTCAGCCCGACTCACCACCAGACAGCCGGCGACAAGAGCTGCGTCAGCGCGAACCCGTTGAGCGATCCCACAGAGCTTCCCACCGCCGGCGACACGGATCGAGTGGTCGCCCGGACAGAACGACGCCGCGGGCTCACCCGGTTCGACGTTCGCATCGATCTCAGTTAGGGCTGCCCGGACGGTTCGTGTCGCCCACGCATAGCGCTCGTCGATCCCGAGGGTTCCAACACCGCTGTCGGCGCTCCCGGCACCGCTCTCGTCGTCGGTACTCCGTGGCACTGCGACAGCGAACGCGACAGTAGCACCCGTGTACGGAACGGCTCTGCCGCCCACATCGCGCTCGATCGGCGTGAATCCTGATCGCTCGGCGATCGCCTTCGCGTCCGGATATCCGGGCTCCCGCGCGTCCCGCCGACCGAAGGCGATCTGCCGGGATGGCGTCCAAACCCGAACACCGACGGTCCCGTCTCCCGCCGATTCGAGAAGCTCAGCGGTGACCGCACGATCGGCCGCCGGTCGCTCCCGTTTGCCACGGAGCACGCGCATGTCGCTTCCGAGGAGTCGCTTCGGCAAGCCGGTTTCGCCGGTGACAGATCGCGATGGCGCAAACGTTTTGCCAGTGCTCGAATTCGTTGGGGTATCCATGAGCGATCCGGGCGCGCTGCCAGTACAGGCGTATCTACTCGCCTGTCTGCTCGCCGGGGTCATTGGTCTATGGCTCGGTCGCGTCGCGTGGACAGAGCGCGACGAACCCGGCCGAACCGAAGTCTCGCTGTATCTTATTGGTGGAGGACTGCTCTCCGTGCTGTACGCGATCCGGGTCGCCAGCGACGATCCAACGACGATGGTCGTCGCGCTCCAAGCGTCGACGCCGATACTCGCCGCGATGCCCGTTCTCTGGCTGTTCTTTACCTTCGCACACGCGGGCTGGGACGAGTGGCGAACGGAACATCGGATCGTCGCGTTCGTGACTCCCGCGTTTATCTGGGTACTACTCGCGTGGTCGAGCCGGACCCACGGGCTCGCACGACGCTCCTTCGCGGCGGTCGCCGACGGTCCCTTCACGCTCGTCGAACTCGGGATCGGTCCCGCCACCGCTGTGTTCGTGTTGTACGCGTACGGGCTCTACCTCGCCGGGCTTCTCGTGGTGTTCGATTTCTATCAGCGAACCGGGAATCGGTACCGGCTTCAGACGTTCGTCGCCCTGCTCGGAACGCTGTTTCCGCTTTTTGCCGGACTCGTGACCATAGTTGACTTCGGGAGCTACGCAGCCCTCGAGTGGACGCCCGCCGCGTTCGTGATTCACGGTGTGTTCCTCTACGGGGTCGTGTTTTGGCTCGGGACGCTGGACGCTGCTGTCGTCGCACGCGACACCGCCGTGGAGGTCATACAGGACCCCGTGATCGTGATCGGCTCCGACGAGCGAATACGCGATCTCAATCCTGCTGCACAGCGACTATTCTCTCCCGACGCGGTTGACGAGTCGCTCTCGGATGCCGTCCCACGACTCGAATCCAACGGCGACCCCCCGCTCTCGATAGATGGTCGACAGTTCGATGTCCAGGTGGATCCGATCACGGATCCCCGCGGAACCGACCGGGGACACGTCTATCTCCTGCGGGACGTGACGGTTCGAGAACAACGACAGGCGGCGCTCGAACGGCGCGAGTCACAGCTTGAACGACAGAACGACCGGCTGGAGGAGTTCGCTGGAGTCGTCTCTCACGACCTTCGGAACCCGCTTGCCGCTGCGACCGCCGCCGTCGAGCTCGCACGCGTTAGCGACGACGATCGAGACGACGCGCTCGAACGTGCGGCAAACGCCCACGAACGGATGGACGAACTGATTGAGGGGCTGCTCTCCCTCGCGACCGCGGGCAAGGCTGTCGACGAACTCGAACGGATCTCGCTCGACGGAGCAGTCCGAACCGTTTGGTCCCGGCTCGAAACCGGACCGGCGACTCTCGTCGTTGACCTACCGAACGATACCGTTCTGGCCGACGAAGAACGGCTGCACCAACTGATCGCGAACCTGTTTCGAAACGCGATCGAACACGGTGGCGACGATGTCACCGTCACCGTTACGGGCGAACGCTCCGTGGATCAGCTCTCCGTACTAGTCTGTGATGACGGTCCGGGAATCCCGGACGACGAGCGATCGCGGGTGTTCGAACGTGGGATCTCACTCGGCGGTGGCACGGGGCTGGGGCTCGCCATCGTCGCCGACATCGCCGAGGCACACGGCTGGTCGGTCGACACGATCGACGGGCCGACGACGGGTGCGTGCTTCGAGATCGGCGGAATCGATACTGTCGACGAGTAGCGGTCTCACTCTTCGGGTTCCGATACCCACATTCCGCTCCGGACCGTCACCACGATATGGTCGTTCGTCTCCCCGCGGACTCACTCGAACCATACTGCCGGTTCTCGCGCTACAACTCGCCGTATCCGGCCCACACAGAGGGGTGCGCGATCGACCTGTATCCGGCAGGTGAAGACGGTATCGCCCCCGTCGACGGAGTCGTCAGGGAGACCCGAACCGTCGGCTGTCCCAACCGGTCGTACGCGTCCGCGACGGATTATCTGATCGTGATCGACCTCGACGACGAGTGGTGTCTACGAGCGGGTGCCGAGCCGGGGACCGTCGCCCGGGTGCTCCACGTGATCCCAGATGTCGAGCCGGGCGATCGCGTCACTGTCGGTGATGTCCTCGGACCGATGACTCGATCCGGCTTTTTCGGCCAGTGGGTTGACAACCACGTTCATCTCGGCTTCCGGCCGCCGGGGTCGAACCCGTTCCGAGCGAGCGGATCGCTGCCGGTAGCGGTCGATGTTCCGACT
>CAYRWH010000037.1:0-12841 GCA_964427935.1 uncultured Halobellus sp.
GGTGATCGTCGGCCGGACGAACATGCCGGAGTACCGCGAGAAGACCGGCGACGAAAAGATGGAAGCGTTCAACGACCGCACCAAGCGGATCGATTATCCGTACGTGTTGGAGTACGAGAGCGAAGCGGAGATCTACCGAAAGATGCTCGACAACGCGGACGTGCCGAACGTCGACGTCGAGCCACACACCCTGAACATGGCCGGGCTCTTCGGCGTGTTGACCCGGCTGGAGGAGCCAACCGACGAGACGGTGACCCTGTTAGAGAAGGCGAAGGTGTACAACGGCGAGCTGGAAGACGAGGAGATCGATCGCCGAAAGCTGCGGGAGGACGCCGCCGAGTCCGCCGATATCGGCGAGGGAATGGACGGAGTTTCCGCCCGATTCATCGGCGACGAGATCGCGGAGGCGATCATGGACGCGACACACCGCGACCGCTCGTATCTCTCGCCGTTATCCGTCTTCGACCACTTCGAGGCAAACCTCGGCGGACACGGATCGATCGCGGCCGAGGATCTCGACCGCTACGAACGACTCCTCGACACAGTGCGCGAGGAGTACCGCGAGCGCGCGATCGAGGACGTGAGACACGCCTTGGCGTACGATGTCGACGAGCTTCGTCGACAGGGAGAAAAGTACATGGACCACGTGATGGCGTACATTGACGACGCAACCGTCGACGACGAACTCACGGGACGAGAGACCGAACCCGACGAGACGTTCCTCCGTGCGGTCGAAGAGCAACTCGACGTGCCGTCGGATCGGAAAGACGACTTCCGTCAAGAGGTGTCCAACTGGGTCTCCAGACGGGCGCGTGAGGGACGCGATTTCGACCCGCAGGATAACGACCGGCTTCGACGGGCGCTGGAGCGGAAACTGTGGGAAGACAAGAAACACAACATCAACTTCTCCGCGCTGGTCTCGGCGACGGACCTCGACGACGAGGAGCGGAGCGCGTGGGTGGACGCGCTCGTCGAGCGCGGCTACTCCGAGGACGGAGCCGCCGAGGTGCTCGAATACGCGGGCGCGGCGGTTGCCCGCTCCGAGATGGCCGATGACGGTGACTGACCGATGAGCGATACGATACGAGGGGCAACCGGCGGGGTTCGGCAGGTGATCGACCCGACACGGCAGGCGTCCGGCATGGTTCGAGAGGTGATCGGCGCAAAGGAGGTGACCGGCGAATGAACGACGAGGATCCGGGCGGAGAGACGTTCCGTCGGCGGGCGGACGAAACGCTCAGGGAGGCGTACGATCCGCCGATGAGCCTCGACGCGTACGTCGACCACGTCCTAGAGAACCCGACTGCCGCCGCCTCCGGCGCTCGATACGTCCTCGCAGCCATCGAGTCACAGGGGACGCGCACGGTGAGCGAGCGTGGAGAACAGCTCGACCGCTACCGGTTCTTCGACGACCCGTTCAACGACGGGGAACACGCCGTTCTCGGCAACACCGCAGCCCTGAACGCCTTCGTCGACGACCTCCGAGCGGCGGCCGCGGGACGCGGAAACACCGAAAAGATCACCTGGATAGATGGACCGACCGCAACCGGGAAGTCCGAGTTCAAGCGGTGTCTGGTGAACGGACTCCGAGAGTTCTCGAAGACGTCCACCGGTCGCCGCTACACCGTGGAGTGGAACGTCACCGGGACGAACGAGTCCGCGCGGTCGCTGTCGTACGGAACCGGCGGCGACGCCGCGGCGTGGTACCGTAGCCCCGTCCAGAGCCATCCGCTGTCGGTGTTCCCGGCCGATGTTCGAGAGTCCATCGCCGACGCGGTCTCCGCGGAGGCGACGTACCCGATCGCTGCGGATATCGAGCTCGATCCGTTCAGCCGTGAGGCGTACGACCACCTGGAGTCGAAGTACCGCGAGGAGGGACGACACGACCTCTTCTCCGCGGTTACCGACCGTGATCACCTGCGTGTGACGAGCTACGTCGTCGATGTCGGGCAGGGGATCGGTGTGCTTCACGCCGAGGACGACGGGACTGCCAAAGAGCGGCTCGTGGGCTCGTGGATGGGTGGAATGTTGCGCGAGCTCGAATCGCGGGGTCGGAAGAACCCGCAGGCGTTCAGCTACGACGGCGTCCTCTCACAGGGGAACGGCGTTGCGACGATCGTCGAGGACGCGAGCCAGCACGCGGATCTCCTCCGACGGCTCCTCAACGTGCCGGACGAGAATCGGGTCAAGTTGGACAAGGGGATCGGGATGGATCTCGACACGCAGCTCATCATCGTGTCGAACCCGGACCTCGACGCCGAGCTCGATCGGCACGCAGAGAAGGAGGGATCTGACCCGTTAAAAGCGCTCAAGCGTCGGCTCACGCGCCACGAGTTCCGGTACCTCACCGACCGCGGGCTCGAGGCTGCGCTCCTCCGTCGGGAGATCGGCGACCGGAACAGCGTGCGCGGGATAGGTGGTGAGTCGAGCGAACACGACGGTGGACGGGCGGCGTTGACGACGACTGTACGCGACGACGACGGCAACGTGAGACGCCGCGAACTCGCGCCACACGCGATCGGTGTAGCAGCGCTGTACGCGGTCGTAAGCCGGCTTGAGGCGGACGATCTCCCGGCCTCGCTTGACCTCGTGGAGACGGCGCGGCTGTACGAGGACGGCGAGCTTCGGCGCAACGACGAGGTACTAACGACTGACGATGTCGAATTCGGCGACAACGACGGGCGAACCGGGATTCCAGTCACCTACACCCGAGACGTTATCGCCGACCTGCTGAGTAGTGGGAGCGACAGGAGTCACCCGGAACTCGCCGTTGAGGATGTCGTTACCGCGGAGGACGTGTTGGAGGGAATGCGTGACGGGCTGGCCGACGCTCCGGTGTTCTCGCACGCGGAGGTCGTCGAGTTCGAGAGCCGGTACACCCCCGTCGTCGAGCGACTTCGGGAGCTTCAGCGAGCCGATGTCGTCGACGCCGCGCTGGCTGCCGAAACCGTGCCGGCGGACACGGTCGCCGAGTACGTCGAACACGTGTATGCGTGGGATGCGGATGAGCCGGTCGAAACGGATCGGGGGACAGAGGCCCCTGACGCACTCGTGATGAAGGTGTTCGAGACGGAGACGCTGGGGCGGTTCGACGAGGCCGACTACCGAGGGACCGAGCCGACTCCGGCGGTTGCCGAGTTCCGGCGAGAGCAAGTGATCCGTGCGCTCACCAGGTACGCGTGGCGAAACCGCGGCGACGAGTTCAGCGTCGACGATGTCGACCTCGGCGAGATACCCGAGTTGAAAGCGGTGCTGGAGGCGAACGACCTTGCGGATCTGAAACGGCGATTCCCGGAGCTCGACCCGACCGAGTGGGCCGACCCGCCGGCGAACACCGAAACCGAGCGAGTGAAATCGGCGACCATCGAGCGACTGACCGAGGACGGATACAGCCGGGCGTCCGCGGAGCTGACGAGCCGTGCCGTGATGCGAGACGTTCGGGAGGAGTGGGCCGCGCTGTCCGACGACGGTGAGTCAGACGATGAGACGTATCGTGGATCACCGACGACGCTCGACGGAGGTGGCGGCTAATGGGACTTCCGGAGGACCGCGAACGGTTCCGCGAGGTGGGAGAGGCCCGCCGCGAGGACCTCGCAGAGTTCATCAGCCACGGCGACCTCGGCGGGTCGGCCCCTGATCGAGTTCGAATCCCGATCAAGCTGGTCGATCTGCCATCGTTCGAGTACGACCGTCGGGAGATGGGCGGCGTCGGACAGGGAGAGGGTGGCCAGCCACAGCCGGGCCAGCCGGTCGAGCCGGAGCCGGGTGACGACGACGCCGAGGGTGAGCCCGGTGAAGAAGGCGGTGACCACGAGTACTACGAGATGGACCCAGAGGAGTTCGCCCGCGAACTCGACGAGGAACTTGGGCTCGACCTCGAACCGAAAGGGAAACGCGTCGTCGAGGAGACAGAAGGCGATTTCACTGACACTGCTCGCGCCGGGCCGAAGGGCTCGCTCGATGTCGACGAGTTCTTCAAACGCGGCCTGAAGCGTCACCTCGCGACGGATTTCGATGGGTCGTACATCGAGGAAGGGTTGTTCGTCGACGGCGCTGGGGTTGATGCGGTGTTCGAGTGGGCGCGTGAGTCGAGTGTCCCCGTGTCGCGTGCGTGGATCGCCGACGCGGCAGCGACGATAGCAGCCGAACACGGCGACCCGGTCGAGGCGCTCGATCGCTGGGAGTCATTCGAAGAACTCGAAGCGAACGTCGAGCGCGAGACGGTTAGCCAGCGCATTCGACGGGACGGCCTCGACAGCGTTCCGTTCCGTCGGGAAGACGAACGGTTCCGCCATCCGGAGGTGATCGAAAAACGCGAGCGCAACGTCGTTGTCGTGAACATCCGCGACGCGTCTGGGTCGATGCGAGAGACGAAACGCGAACTCGTCGAGCGGGTGTTCACGCCGATGGACTGGTATCTCACCGGGAAGTACGACGCCGCCGAGTTCCGATACGTCGTTCACGACGCCGAGGCCTGGGAGGTCGACCGCGAGGAGTTCTTCGGGATCCAGTCCGGCGGCGGAACCCGTATCTCCAGCGCGTACGACCTCGTCGAGGAGATTCTCGAAGAGTACCCGTACAGCGAGTGGAACCGGTACGTGTTCGCCGCCGGCGACTCGGAGAACGCCGGCAGCGACACCCAACAGAACGTGATTCCACGGATGGAGTCGATCGACGCGAACCTCCACGCCTACGTCGAGACCCAGCCCGGAGGAACGACGCGGAACGCCCGCCACGCCGACGAAATCGAGGAGGCGCTGGGAGATCGCGGTAACGTGGCCGTGGCCCGCGTCGGCGGCCCGGAGGACGTGACGGATGCGATATACGAGATACTCGATACGGAGGGGAACGACGAATGAGAGACGACAGACTCGAATCGAAACGGGAGGCGGAAACGCTCGACGAGCCGGCCACCGAGGCGAGGGCACTCGCCGAACGCCTCGGACTCGACCCGTACCCGGTGCGGTACTGGGTGGTCGGCCACGACGAAATGAACGAACTCATCGCGTACGGCGGGTTTCAGCGTCGATACCCGCACTGGCGGTGGGGGATGAACTACGAGCGGCAACAGAAGAAGGACCGGCACGGACTCGGGAAAGCGTTCGAGATCGTCAACAACGATGACCCAAGCCACGCGTTCTTACAGGAGTCGAACACCGAAGCCGACCAGAAAGCTGTCATCACCCACGTCGAGGCACACGCCGATTTCTTCGCGAACAACGACTGGTTCGGACTGTACGCCGACCGCGGCGCAGACGGTCCGAACGCGGCCGCACGGCTTGAGCGGAACGCTGACCGGTTGGCAGCAATCGGGCGACGGGCCGATGTCGACCGCGACGAGGTCGAACGGCTGATCGACGCGGTGAGCGCACTAGAGGATACGATCGACCAACACAGCCCGGTGGACGCCGCCCGGGGTCCGGCCAAGACGGAACGGGACGACGACCTCGACGAACCGGCGGCGGAGCTGGAAGCCCGGATCGAGGAGCTCGACCTCTCCGATGCGGTCAGACGCGACGTGTTCGACGACGAATGGCTCGAAGCGCAGGAAGACGGCGTCGAACCCGAGGAGCCGCGACCGGACGTGCTCGCGTTCCTGCGGGACCACGGGAAGCGATACGACCCGGACACGGGGAAGGCCGTCGACCGTGAGCCGTGGGAGACAACCGTCATCGACGCGATTCGCGAGGAGGCGTACTACTTCGCGGGCCAGAAGGTGACGAAGGTGATGAACGAGGGATGGGCGACGTACTGGGAATCCGTGATGATGGGCGGCGAGGGGTTCGCCGGCCCCGACGAGTTCCTCACGTACGCCGACCACATGTCTCGGGTGCTTGGCTCGCCCGGCCTCAACCCGTACAAGCTCGGCTTCGAGCTGTGGACACACGTTGAGCTTCAGGCGGCCCGTCGTGACGTGATCGACAAGCTGCTGCGTGTTGAGGGGGTGACGCCGAAGAACTTCCACTCCGAGATCGATCTCGACGAGGTGCTGACGGCGCTGGAACCAGATCCGGCGATCGCTGGTGCGGGCCCAGCAACCCTCGATGAACTGGCCGAGTTGGCCGCCGCAGGCGACCCACGAGTCGACGCCGAAACGGTCGACCGGGCCCTGTCCGCTCGCGACGGTGACCCCGAGACTGCTCCCGACATCGAGCAGTACCCGTGGAAACTACTCACGTACGAGGGACTCGCGGAGCGCCACTACGCGCTCTCACGGCCGGAACACCGGAGCGCGCTCCGAAACGTGTCGCGATCGACGGTAGCAGAGCAGGCACGGTACATGTTCGACGTTGACCGGTACGCGAGTGTCGAGGCAGCGCTCGAAGCCGTCGACCGGACCGCCGGATGGGAGCGGATGTACGAGGTGCGCGAGAGCCACAACGATGTCACGTTTATTGACGAGTTCCTCACCGATGAGTTCGTGCGGAACCGGAACTACTTCACCTACGAGTACAGCCACGCAGGCGAGGAGTTCCGTGTCGGAAGCGTCGACGCGGACGACGTAAAACGGAAGCTGCTCCTCCAGTTCACCAACTTCGGGAAGCCGACGATCACCGTACTCGACGGCAACTTCAAGAACCGGGGCGAGCTGCTTCTCGGTCATCAGTACAACGGAGTCGCGCTGGACGAGGCGCAGGCGAAGGCTACCCTCAAGCGCGTGTTCGAACTGTGGGGTCGGCCAGTTAACCTAGCGACGATCCGTACGGAGTACACCGAACAGGAAATCAAACGCGCACAGCGTCGGGACCGCGAGCCCGACGGAACGGAGGTCGGCGTCCGACTCCAGTACGACGGCGGCGACGTGACGGAACACGACCTCGACCCGGATATCAAGGCCCGGATTGCCGCCGAGGAGGTCGATTACGATACGAAGCCCGACGAGTGGCTGGCGTGAGACGAATGGGACGCAGGACGAAGACGCATCCCAGCCAGTCGGTGTTGGACTTATATCATTGAGGCACTACCTACCAACATGGTCGGCGTCGGAGACCGGGTGGATACACACGACGGTGAGCAACCCCCGGTCCGAAGCGTCGAACGAGATGAGGAGACTAGAACCCGTGAAACGGAGGTGCCGCTCGCGTTTCCCGAGCGAGACCCCGATTCGCTCAGCGACACCACGGAGCTGTATCTGATGCGGCGGCACGCTGCGGACGACGGGAGTGTAACGGTACAGGTGCTCGGCTGGGAGCGCGACGATGACATCGTTCGCGTCGAGTACAGTCTGCCGACAGGAGCGAGGCAACGCGATCGGTATCGGTGGCCAACGCCCGGTCGATACGAGGAGAGCGACTTCATCGGTCTCGTACGTCGCCTCGGCTACGCGCCCGGGTCCGCGGAGCACATTGCCGGAGAGTTCGCCCGGGCGCGACACGAGAGCGGTCGCTGGCGAATCGTGACCGGACGCGAGACGCGGGGAGGAAGAGCGCCACGAACGAAGGAGACCGACCCATCCGATGCGACAGCAACCGACTCGGTGCGTCTGACGGGTCGATTCGCGCCGTCGTTCATGCCAGCGATTCGCGCCCGTCTCGAGGGTGTCGATCCGATGGACCTCGGAATGGTGTCGGTGCTGCTCGCCTTCCTTTCGGTCGTCCTGCCGGCGGCAGCAGCGGTCGTAGCCGGGGGACTCACCGCGACAATCGCAGCGCTCGGAGCGCTACTGTTCGGCGGAGCGGTTGTCAGCCTCTGGCTGTCGATCGTTATCGCGGCCACGTGACCAAAACGTCGTTGTGGACGCCGCTAGGACAGGTCCGCAATCATCGCCGACACGTACTCCGTCTCGTCCTCGTTGATCCCGTGACCCATCCCCTCGTAGAGTCGGGTCTCGACAGCAGCGCCGAGCGCCTCAAGCACCGCTTCGGTCTCGTGGACGCGCTCCTTCGGGATGTGGGGATCGACGTCGCTACAGCCGAGAAACGCCGGGGTCCCAGCGAGTGGGTCAACGTCGTCTCCGACGTAGTCGTCGACGACGACGCTATCACCGATCACGCCGCCACTCAGCGCGGCGAGCCCACCGTATCGGCGGGGAGTCCGAGCGACGAACTCACTCGCGAGACACGCACCTTGCGAGAACCCGGCCACAGCGACGCTTTCGGCGTCGATTCCGGCCTCAACCGCCGTTTCGACCGCGTTTCCGACCGCCTCCAGCCCCGAGCTCCGGCCGGGTTCGTTCTCGGCGACCGGCGAGAGAAACGAGTTCGGATACCAAGTGTTTCCGGCGGCCTGTGGGGCGAGCAGGGCGACATCGTCACCGGCGACCTCCTCGCCGAAACCGAGGATGCTACGGGCGGTCGCACCGCGTCCATGAACGAGCACCAGCGCCGCCTGCGCCTCGTCGACTGGGGCTCCGCCCCTGACGAGGGGTTCGTCGCCGTGTGGGTCGTCTCCGGAGTGGGGAGTTCGGCGGCTCATACGCCAACCCCCGAGTCGGCGTCAGGGAGGTCGTATTTTTCGACCGGAAGCCCGAGTTCCTCCAGCGCCGCCTCCATGTGTCGATCCTGTGCGAAGTCGGCGCCGTCCTCTTCACGGAGCCGCTGAGCGGTTGCGAGCACCTCGCCCTTGCGGTCGTCCGGGATTGCGTACTTATCCGAGGAGAGTTCGATAACGAGGCCGTTGTTGTCCTGCGTGTAGATGGAATGGAAGATGCCGCGGTCGAACACGTTGTAGCCCTTGCCAGCCTCCTCAAGAGCGCGCATGATGTCCTCGTACTCGTTGGGGTCGACACTGAAACAGAGGTGGTGGACGCCCCCCGTCCCGGGACGCTGTCCACGGGCCGACGGGCGGTCGTCGCTCACAAAGAACGTCAGGATCCGACCGTCACCGGTGTCAAAGAACAAATGCGTCTGTGAGGGGTCATCAAGGTTCGGCTGGCGAAGAACAAGCGGCATCCCGAGCAGGTCGCGATAGAACGCGATCGTGTCCGCCTCGTTGCTTCCCCAGACCGTGATGTGGTCGGTTCCGGTGGTGTGAAACGGTGCGTCAGGTTTCTCCGGGGTCACCGGAGCCGTCGTCTCGTTGCTCATACACAGAAATGGGCCCGAACCCGCATAAATCCGGGAGAGACCATGAGGTGATCGGCTGACATCCGTGTTATCGGACCGGAGCGCGCCGTTTATGATCCGCGAGACCGTTCGAACGCCCATGATGCTCCCGACGCATGTGTTAGTCGGGATGTCGCTTGCGACCCCAGTCGCAATCGCGTTCCCCGGAGTCGCCCCTGTAGTCGTCGCGGGCGCGGTCGCCGGTAGCATCCTCCCGGATCTCGATGTCGTCGCCCGGCATCGACAAACGCTCCATTTCCCCACCGGCTACGCTGTGGCCGCGATACCCGCTGGTGTCGTTGCGGTCGCCGCTCCGACACCCGCGACCATCGGCATCGCGACGGGTATCGTCGCCGCCGCAGTACACTGTCGGATGGACGCCTACGGCGGAAGCCACGAACTCCGACCGTGGGAACGGAACACCGACCGCGCCGTGTACGATCACGTCCGTGGCGAGTGGCAACCGGCAAAGCGCTGGGTTCGATACGACGGATCCCGGTCTGACCTGTTCGTCTCGCTGATCGCAGCGGTGCCGCCCGTGCTGTTACTCCCCGAGCCCTCCCGAAAGATCGTCGTCGGTGCGATCGCGATCGCGTTTGTGTACACCGCGTTCAGACGCCGGGTACCGGGCCTCATCGACGTGATCGTCGACCGCCTTCGACCCGGTTCGTAATGGCTTGACTCTTTTGAGGAGAGATGGGACATGCTCATACCGGACGGGTTTTATTCACGCGACGATACGAGCGGTCTATGGGACTGTTATTATCCGTGGAGCCGCTCCTTCACGCCGGACACGAGCACCCGTCGACGCTGTTGATCGCTGTTTCAGCCGTCGTTTCGTTCGTTCTTGGTGTCGGCGTCGGCGTGTTCGGAACCGGGGCGTTCGGAATCGGTAGCTTGACTCCAGAGAGGGCCACAGACGCCGACTCCGGAACCGACGGTGACGAAACCTAACTGACTCGCTGCCCACCCCGGTGGCGGCTGCTACCCGCGATCACCCGCCGCCGTTCTCAGCATAGAACCGATCGACGAGCCACGTCGTCGCCGGTCGACGGGACCCCTCCGGAACGTACACGAACGGAATCGGACTGTCAAACGCCCGGTCACCGTACAATCCCCAGTCGGCAGCCGACCGCGTCCGTCCGCCGTACGCGATGGGGATGTCTCGAAGTTCGGACGGCTGATACTCCGGGACGTATGAACTCTCTATCCACACCTCATGTTGAGGGTGGCCAAGTTCGTCTGCGAGCGCACCCTCCAAGCGGTCGCTCCCGGAAACGAGCCACTCAGAGAACACGTCAAGGTCGGCGTCGACACGGTCCGCGTACGCGACACGGTGTTTCCAGCACGTTTTCGGAAACTGGCGGGAACGATACCGGTCGTGGAGAGACGCGAACGTCGAGTGGGGAGCGTCCTGTGCCGCCCGACGGAAGCGTTCCGTCACCGCCGCGTCCCCGATCCACTCTTCGATGATCGACTCGACGGTTACGGGCGGTTGGCCGGTCAGATCCTCAAGCCGTTCCGCGAGTTCCCGGACGAGCGCGTTCGCGTACACCGACTTGTGGTGCTGAGTCACCCACATGTACACCGCAATTCGCCCCTCAAGGTAGTTTCCAAGCGTCGAAAGCGCGCGCTCCGAAAGCGCGAGTCCCTCCTCCGGATGTGCGGTGTACGCGTCGACCATCCGATCGACATCGAACTCCAACAAGTTGGCTCCGGTCATCCGATTATCCCGGATGATGTAATCGAGTCGATCGACATCGACCGGTGAGTGAAGCAGCTGAGCGCCAAGTCCATACTGCCATGGCCCACCGCGCTCGTACACGAGACTGTATCCGAGGATATACGCGCACACCTCCTCGGGATCGACACCCAACGACCGCAACGGTTCGGAGAACTCACGTAAGATGATCAGACATCCGAGCAGTTCGTGTGGGCTGGCCTCGCGGATCGGGCTGTCGTCGATCCCGACATCGTGGAACGTTTCGACGAGTTCGTGATCGACGAGTCGATCGACGATTGCCGTGCGGTCGAGAAACGGCTCACAGACGTGTGAAAAAGGCGGGTGGCCAATATCGTGTAACAGACACGCACACTCAAGCGTTCGCTGTATCTCGTCGAGCCGACTCTCGGAGACATCGCGGTTGAAGTAGGACTCTTCGCGAAGGTTCTCGAAGACGGTTCGTCCGAGATGATACACACCCAAAGCGTGTTCGAAACGAGTGTGGTTCGCCGCCGGATACACGAGACGAGTCGCCGACAGCTGGCGGACACGCCTGAGTCGCTGAAACGGAACAGTGTCGACAATTTCCGCAAGAAATCTATCCGGGAGTTCGATATAGCCGTGAACGGGATCCTTTATTTTTGTTATCATGATGAGCTCAGAGTGGAACGACCAATACGCGGGCTGATGGCTCACGCCGTGTTATCAGCTAGTCGTGCTGCCAGATGTCGGGCGCAACGCCGAGTGACCGAACGACGATCGGGTACCCGAACGCGATGACCGCCACGACCACCAACGACTGCCACAACTCCAACGGACCGACAACGCTCTCGATGAGCGTGAACGAAACGAACAGAATGACCAGGATCACCGCCCAGTGTGGTGCCAACTGGCGCAGTCTGTCCACAGTGGAAGTCATACCAACAATACCGGCGGGAGACGGTAGTGAGTATCGATCGGAATCAGCCCCTCCGATCAGTAACGCGACGGCATGAACGCCATGCCAACTAAAACCATCGCGGACAGCACGCTGATTATCAACACGCGCCACAGTCCTTCACCGTACTGATCGAACTGTTCTATTTGTGCGATCTGTGCGTTGTACGCGTCAATGTCAGTCGAGAGTGTGAGCGTAGACTCGCTCGAGAAGTGTGCGATGAACTCCGTCTCCCCAATGGTAACGGTAGAATCCTGTTGAACGTCTGTCGTCAGCGTCTCTGGGCCCATCCAGACGACGGTGACCCCATCGGACGTGATCGAATCCACTGTGACCGTCACCCCGTCGTAGGCGAGTTCGTCACCCACATCGTACGAGCGCTCTTCCGGCGCAGGGAAGTACTCGTCCGGACTGACAAGCCGTGTGTCACCGTCCTCATCGGTGACAACCACGAACTCCTCACCGTCACGCTCAACCGTCTCGTTGTCGGCGTTCGGATCCTCGCCCAGAAGCGCCTCGAAGTCCTGCTCTTCAACAAGCGTGAAGGAGTCCTCACCGTCGATCCGGACGCTCCACTCGCGCTCGTCAATCTCGACTATCGACTCGTTCGCCCACGTCTCCGACTGTTCGACCGTCTGTTCACGCTCGATCTGACCGGTTATCTCCGCTTCCTCGTCCTCCGCAACTGTGATGGAAGCGAGTGTGTACTCCTCCCCGTCGACGGTGAACGAGTCACCTTCAGACAGCTCGTGGTCCGGGTCTTCGAACGTCACTTCTGGGGTTTCACCCGTGACCACGAGAACACCCGCTACGCTCGCGACGAGTAGGAAGAGCGCGACGTACACGGCCACAGCGCGTCGTTGCATGGTTCCTCTGTGGTTCAGCCCCCGTATAACGGTTACTAACGAGCAGCGGACGCTCAATTTTGACCGTCAGCTCAACAGAAATACATTCAGGTACACCGGATAATAAGCGAAGCCAAGGGCCGGCTTTAGGGCTAAGGGTTAAAGCCCAGCAAATAAAACATATAAGTATAGATGGGAACCAGAGATCAAATCGAGAACCTCCAAAAACGCATCAAGAAACGGTCAGGTCTGTCCGACGAACAGCCGGAAGACAAGAACGCGCCGACCATCG
>CAYRWH010000038.1:0-12668 GCA_964427935.1 uncultured Halobellus sp.
GGTCCACTTCGTGATCTTCTTCATCAGCTTCAACATGGTGTACTTCTCGATGTTTCTCGCGTGGGAGACCCCCCGCCGGGTGTTCGAGTACAATCCTGCATTCCAGGGGATCCATCAGGTTGGAACCATCGGCGCGTTCATCCTCGGGTTCAGCTTCTTCATCATGTTCTACAACCTCGCGAAGTCGTACGTTGCCGGTCCTGAGGCGGGCGACAACCCGTGGGACTACTCGCGGACCGCGGAGTGGGCGGTCTCCTCGCCGCCGCCGCTGGAGAACTGGCCCAACCGTCCCTCCTACGCCTCCGGCAAACTGGAGTTCGTGAAAGATTACGTCCCGGACGGCGGTCCAGCGGTCAAAACCGACGAGAACGGCGACGCGGTCACCGACGGCGGCGACAGTCACTCCGATCACATTCGTCAGTACTCGTACTGGGACAAACACCCGAGCCACGCCAGCATCTGGCCGTTCGCGCTCTCGCTGGCGACCGGGATCATGCTGCTCGGTCTCTCGGGATTCAACGAGTCGACGGAGTTCATCTTCGGGAACGCGATAACCGACCTCTCCGTGGCTATCTCGAACCCGTTGTACCCGGCACTCACCGTCATCGGACTCGGCGCGCTGGTCTGGACCGGGTGGAAGTGGGGGCTCGAAGACTTCTACGCACCACCAAGTGAGTTCGCCGAACGGTGGCCGTTCGAGGGGGTCGAGAAGGTCAAACTGGGGATGTGGTTCTTCCTCGCGTCCGACGTGATCGTCTTCGGCGCGTTCATCTCCGCGGCCGTCTTCATCCGGTACAACGCCGGATGGGGCACGTGGACGCCCATCCCCGACTCGCTGCCGGGGCTGATCAACACGTTCGTGCTGCTCACCTCCTCGTTCACGGTGATCCTCGCACTTGTCGCTGCACACCGCAAGAGTCGAAAGGGGCTGCTGGCGACGCTCGGTGCGACGACGCTGCTCGGATTCACTTTCCTCGGCGTGAAGGCGTGGGAGTGGTGGACGAAGATCTACGTCGACGGCGTCTTCCTCAGCACGGTCGCCGAAGGGAACCCGTACTCGCCGGTTCAGGCGTCGGTGTACTTCGTGACGACCGGGCTCCACGCGATCCACGTGATCGGCGGGCTGCTCATCGCCGGCTTCCTGATGTACCGTGCGTACCACGGTGCGTACATGGAAGACGAGCGCCCGGTGGAGTACTTCGGCCTCTACTGGCACTTCGTGGACATCGTCTGGGTGTTCCTCTTCCCGCTGTTCTACCTGTTCTAAGCGGCCGTCTTCTGCTCTCTTTCACTCGAGTGGGCAACCCCGTGCTCGAACCGCCGGCGATCACCTGCCACAGCCGACGACCTCTCCTCCCCTCCCCTCCAGCGTGCGTCTCGGGCCGGCCAAACGCGACGCCAGCCGTCCGAACTTAACGCCCGTCGGGGTACCGTTTCGATCGGCGGTCGCAGTGAGCCACGACGGTACAGAGACGCTCTTGTTTCCGCCTGAGGGCCGATTTAGCTCGATTCGCCGGTCGCCAGTAGCCGCTCTCTCCACGGCGGACGTGGCGGGCGACCGTCACCAGTGGCACCAACGAGTCTGGACCCTGTAGCAGAACACGGGCTCTCACCGGACCGCCTCGTCACGCTCACGTGAGCCGATCGGCGGACAGGCCGTGAGCTGTCCGTGCCCAATACAGGGGTAGCCCGAGCCTTCCTCGGACCAGCTTCGACGTGAGTTTCGTCCTCGTCAGCGTCGCCTCCCGTCAGAACGTCGCTGGCGCGAGGACGTAGACGAACAGCCCCGTCAACAGCCCGCCGACCACGAGGTAGTACGCGAGCGGGATCAGGTTGAGTCGGACAACCCGTCCCGTCTTCCCGACGAGTCCGACGGTTGCGAGCGCGGCGATCACGTTGTGAATCGCGATCACGTTGCCGATCGCCGCGCCGATGCTCTGTGCGGCGACGAGCAGCTGTGTCGGGAGGCCGAGTCCTTGCGCGATCTCGAATTGGAAGGCGGTAAACGTGATGTTGCTCACGGTGATCGATCCGGCGATGAATGCGCCAAGCGCCCCCACTGCGGGTGCGAAGAACGGATAGGCGGCACCGAACGTCGCAGCGGTGGCGTCGGCGAGCACGACGATCATGCTCCCGTCGGCGACACTCGCGGGCGCGTCGGCAGTCTGTAACATGATCTCCACCATCGCGATGACGAACACTAACGCGATTGCTGGTGAGATGATCTTCGCGCCGGCCTCGCGCCACGCGTCGGAGACGGAGTCACGACCCATCCCGAACAGCGGGATTGCGACGAGCGCGCTGACGAGGAGCCACGTGCCGGGAACGTACGCCCACGCAATCGCGCCGGTGACGTCCGTCCCGAGTACTCCGCTCCACTCGATCGCCATCCCCGGCCCCTCTTGGAGGAACGACGCAACCGGGTCGACAACGCGGGTCCCGACGAGCAGCACGACGAGGACGAGGTACGGCGACCACGCCCGGAGGATCGACATCGACTCTGTACCGGAATCGATCGTCTCCGTGGTCGCGTCGGCCTCCTCGCTGCCCGGTTCGATGCTGCCGACCCAGTGGTCCGGCCACTCCTCGCGCTCGGGGAACTCCCACTCCTCCTCAGGAAGGAAGTAGCCGGCGTTCAACGCCGCCACGACGACGCCCCCGCCGGCCATCGCGGCGAACAGCGAGGGGAGCTCGGGTCCGACGAGCCACGCGGACGCGACGTACGGGACCGCGAACGCGACCCCCGCGAACAGACACAGCGGCAGGACCTCCCAGACGGGGGCCAGCGATCGATTGTCAGGATCCGTCTCGCCGAAAAAGTAGACGACCATTCCGACCGCGACAAGCGGCATCAACACGCCGAGAATTCCGTTGAACACGGCGGCCCAGCCGCCTGCCGCGACGGCGTACGCGCCGACGGAGTCGAAACCGCCGCCGATGATCGCGTCGGCAACGGTCTCCAGCGGCTGTTCGAACCCGACGATCACCGGCGTCCCCACTGCGCCGAACACCGTCGCGACGGCGTGGCCGACGAGCGCGGCGACAACTGCGGCAAGCGCGGGGAACCCGAGCGCTAAGAGTAGCGGCGCAACGACTGCCGCTGGCGTGCCGAATCCCGCGACTCCCTCGATGAACGTCGCGAGGAAGAATCCAAGAAGGACCACCTGTACCCGGCGATCGTCGCTGATCGACGCAAACCCGGCGTTAATCCGGTCGACCGCGCCCGAATTCATCAGCGTGTACAACAACACGAGTGCGCCGAACACGATCCAGAGAATCTCGACAGCGGCCATCGCCCCATCGATCGACGCCGCTGCGATCCACTCAAGCGGCATGTCCCACGCGAGAAACGCGACGCCGGCGGCCGCGACCCACGCGATCGGCATCGCCCGCGCGGCCGGCCACAGCAATCCGATGAGCAGCACGCCGACAACGACGAGCGGAATCAACGCAAGTGGCGCGCTTGGCGTCATATCATTCCACCGTTCTCGTCTAATCCACGTGCGGGCTGCCCCGAACCCCATGCGGTCGATCTCTTTCGGTCCCGCCGGCCCTCCCTGCCTACGATCATCATGAACGATCGCCGGTGGCAAACCTAAATAAAACCCATCGGCCATTTCGGGATTCCGGGGATGGACCGGACCGGAGCGGACCCGGAGACGGCGTCTCAGTCCGCCGTCCCGACCACGTCGGCGTCGGTGGGGCCCTGCCCGTCGAAGCGCTCGATCGCCTCGTCCAGCCGTTTGGGATCGTCGGCCCCGACGAGTTCGCGCTCGGCGGTCTCACACGCGGCGTCAACGTCGAGTCGATCACAGACGAGATCGGCGGTCGACGCCGCCATCAGCCGGTACGTCGTCAGCTTTCCGCCGACAACGCTGACCGCGTTGTCGACGCCGTCCGCGGCGTGATCCAGCCGGAAGAACCCGCGAGAGATCCCACGGCCCCCGCGCTCGGCTTCGTCGGGCGCGTACAGCGGTCGTAACCCCCACCACTCGCGGACGACCGGCGCGTCCGCGACCGCCGGGAGCATGTCGGCACACTCTTCGATCGATTTTTCGACCTCCCAGCGCTCCTTGTCGTAGTCGTCGGGGTCGGTTACGGGGACGCTCGTGGTTCCGAGCACGACCTCGTCGCCGTGTGGGACGATGATATCGCCGTCGTCGGGGTTACGACACCGGTTCAACACCGGTCTGAGTCCGTCGTGTTCGACGGAGACCATCACCCCACGAGTCGGCTGCATATCGACCGCTAGTCCGGCCATCGCAGCGACCTTGCCGGCCCACGCCCCCGCAGCGTTGACCACGTACTCCGGGTGAATCGTTTCGTCGACCGACCCGCCGAGAGCGACCGCAGACACTTGGCCGTCCTCGACGGTGATCGACTCGACGGGCGCGTGCGGGTGGATCGTTGCGCCGTGTGCCTCCGCGTCGAGCGCGTTCGCCGCGATGAGTCTGGACGGATACACGACTCCGTCCGGAACCCGCATGACCTCTTCTACGTCGTCGGCGAGGTCCGGAACGTCTTCCCGGGCGGTGCCGGGATCGAGCGTCTCGGTCGGAATCCCAACCGCCTCACACGCCTCTCGCTTCTCCGAAAAGTACTCAGGGTCGTCCTCGGCGAGCCGTATAAAAAGCCCCCCGGTCTCTTCGATTGCCGCGCCCGCAATCCGTCGGAGGGTTCGATTCTCTTCGATACACTCGGCAGCACCCCTTTCGTCCGCCTCGGCGTACCGCGCGCCGCTGTGTAACAGCCCGTGGGACCGCCCGGAGGTCCCGCTACACAGTCCACCGCGGTCGACGACGGTCACGTCCACCCCACGAAGCGCCAGATCGCGAGCCGTCCCGATCCCGGTTGCGCCACCGCCGATCACGAGCACTTCCGGTTCTAGTGAGTCCGTTCCATCCGACATACGATCGATACGAGCCACGGCATCAAGAGCCTGTTGCGGGCGGTGATCTATGATCTGCGGTCCGCAAAACCTCTCGCGCCACGAGCCACTTACCAGTGCGTCGAGGTCGGAATCACGGACGGCACGATTCCGCCGCCGGTGGCGTCCTCGATGACGGCTTCGGTCGCGTGCTCGCCGCTGAGCAGACACATCGGCATCCCGATTCCGGGGTTCGTGTACGCGCCGACGTAGTAGAGCCCGTCGACGCCAGGCGCGCGGTGGGCCGGGCGGAGCGGCCCGGTCTGATCGAGCGTGTGCGAAAGCGCGAGCGCGGTTCCCTCCGGCGCGTTGAATCGGTCGGCAAACGTCGAGACGCAGGCCGACTCCTCTAAGACGATCCGATCACGGAAGTCGACGCCGGTTGTGGCCGCCAGATCGTCGAGGACGAGCGTACGGAACTCCTCGCGGATCTCCGGGGTGTCCTCGATCCCGGGCGCAAGCGGTACGAGGAGGAACACAACCTCGTGACCATCCGGGGCGACCGTCTCGTCCGTTTTCGACGGGACGTGGACGTAGTAGGCGGGGTCCTCGGGCCAGCCGGGCTCGTCGAAGATGGTCTCGAAGTGCGGTTTCCAGTCGGTCGGCAACACGAGCGAGTGGTGTTCCAGCTCCTCGATGTCGCCTTCGACGCCGAAGTACAACAGAAACGCGGAGGGGGCGTACGTCCGCGAGTCCCAGTACGCCTCGCGGTTCGCGTGTTCGTCGGGGAGCAGGTCGCGCTCGACGTGGGTCGGAGGGGCGTTGGCGACGACCCGATCGAACTCCTCCGTGGTTCCCTCTTCTGTCCCGCTCGTCTCGACCGTGAACCCGGGGCTCTCGCGCGTCGCGCTCGGGGTCGTCGGGGCGATCGCGGTCACGGGAGTGTCGGTGTGGATCGTCACACCGAGGTCAGTCGCGAGTTCCACCATGCCGTCGATCACGCTTGCGATCCCCCCGGTCGGATGATACACGCCGAGGTTCATGTCGACGTGGCTCATCAGCGTGTAGATCGCGGGCGTGTTGTACGGTGACCCGCCGAGAAACACCAGCTTGTACTCGGCGATCTGGCGGAGCTTTGGGTGATCAAAGTACGAGCCGACGTAGTCGTCCATCGTCCGTAGCTTCGGAAGCGCGCGCGCCGACCGGAGCACGTCGGTGTCGACCATATCTCGCAGCCGCGATCGACTGGGGTAGACGAACCGCTCCATCCCCAGCTCGTACGCCTCCGCGGCGTCCGCGAGGTAGTCGTCGAGGCGGCCACCGGCACCCGTCTCGTAGGACTCGAATAGCGCCTTCTGTCCCTCGCGATCGGGGGGCATTCGTGCGTGGTCCCCGTCCTTCCAGTGGACATCGTAGAGCGGATCGAGCTCGGTCAACTCGTAGAACTCCGCCGTTTCTCGGCCGAAGTGTTCGAAGAACCGGTCGAACACCTCTGGCATCAGATACCACGAGGGGCCGGTGTCGATCCGGAACCCGTCGCGCTCGATCCGTCCGGCGTATCCGCCGGGGTGAGCGTTGCGTTCGAGCACGGTCACCTCCGCACCGGCGTCCGCGAGGTACGACGCCGCGGAGAGCCCGCCGAACCCCGCACCCACGACCGCGATCGACTCGCCGGCCAGCGGTTCGCCCGTGGGGGCGCTCGACGCTTCCCCCTGCGTGCCGGATGGGGTGTGACTCATCGGTTACCAGTACGGCCCCCAGCCGCTTCACTCGCCGGCCATACACAGTCAGGTATGTGAACCGATCACAGGAGCTGGAGCCGGGCTCGTTAGGTCCCTCGATCGATAGCCGGGCTCGTTAGGCCTCGTCGGCGGGCAGGTCGCTCTGGAACCGGCGGGCGACCACGGCGAAGACGCCAATGAGGATCAGGTAGAGCCGCCAGCCCCGCTGGGCGATTGGGAACCGACGGTCGATCTCCTCGGCGTCGGCCAGGTTCTCCGGTGAGTCGGGCTCGACCGGGTTGTTCACGTGGACCGACTCCGTCGTCCCGGTGCTGCCGGCATCGACCGTTCGCTCGCCGGTCTCAGGGTCGAGTTCGATATCGATGAACGTCTGGACGAAGCCGTCCGCAGTCGAGAGCAGTATCTCACCCTCTAGCCGGAAGAACTCGTCGTGAAGCGGCCACAACGCGTTGACACCCTCTAAGTGTGCCCAGTCGAGGAAGACGTGCGCAAAGAAGTGCGCGAACAACGCGACCCACGCGACCCGGACGCCGCGATCCGCGAACCGCTCGCGTAGCAGGGAGGTCCCGCGGAGGCGTGTGTCGTAGTACAACAGGAGCCCGGCGGCCGCCGGGAGCACGAAGTTGTGCCCAACGGTCCGGTGTGCGCCCGGCATCACCGGCCCCATGAGGCTATCGACTTCCGGGAGGACGACCACGAAGAGGACGACCGCGAGTGCCGGCCGGTCGTACGCCCCTTTCAACAGACCCGCGGCGAGAAGCAGCGCGAAGCCGGCGTGAACGACGCTGGAGGGCACTACGCATCACCTCCGTCGGTCGACGCGTTCGAGGCGTCCCCCTCAAGGAACCGTACCGCGAGCAGCGTTGCTGCCGCGGCGACGACGACGGCCTGCCAGCCAGCCCGGACGAGATAGAGCTCGCGGGTCGTTCCGAGCGCGAGTCCCGGCCGCCCGTCCGGGTTGATCCACGTTGGGATCGCGTACGACGCGGTCGTGCCGGGGCTCTCCAGCGGAAGCATTCCGGGGCTTCCGGCGGCGACAAACGTCTGAACGATTCCGTCCTGTGTCGAGACGATTAGCCGACCCGCCACGAGGTAGTAGGCGTCATGAACCGGATACAGCAGGTTCACACCACCGAGCCCGAACAGCTCTGGGCCGATCCCGGCGACGGCGAACGCCGCAAGCGACACCCACGCGATCCGGACCCCCCGCCAGCCGTACGCAGCGCGGATTCGGGACTCTCCGCGAACCGTCGTGTCCCAGTAGAGGAGCGCAGCAATCCCAAGCGGAATCCAGACGTTGTGGAGCAGCGCGTTCGTCGCGCCGTTGACCGCGAGGCTCGCGACCGCGTCGAGGTCGGGGAGGACCGCGGCCGCGACGACGACTGCGACGGCGCGGCGGTCGAACGCGGCTCCTAACAGGGCCGCCGCTAGCAACGCCCCAAACGCGGCGTTGACGAGCGTCGGTGCCATATCGGTTTCTGCGGTCGCGCGAGCATAAGCGCTCGGGCGGTCGGAGACCGGTCAGAGCTCGTCGGGATCCGAGTCGTCGACCGAAGCTATTCAGGCGTCGATCACGAACTCTCACCCGATGAAAGTGGGACTCCTCTCGGATGTCCACGCGAACCTCCCGGCGCTGGAGGCGGTGCTCGACGACATGCCCGCGGTCGACCGGATCGTTTGTGCCGGCGACGTGATCGGGTACAACCCGTGGCCGGCCGAGTGTATCGACCGCGTGCGCGAGGTCGCGAGCGCCACCGTCCGCGGAAATCACGACCGGACGGTCGAGAACCCGTCGCGATACCGAGCGAACCGGATGGCCGAAGCGGGGCTCGAACACGCGAAGGAGACGCTCTCAGACGAGCAACTCGACTGGCTCCGTGGGCTCCCCCGAGCGGAGACGTTCGGAGGCGACCGCTACCTCCTCGTTCATTCCCATCCCGCGCCCGAACGAGAGGACGCCTACGTCTATCCGGAGGAGTTCCCGAACCTCGACCGCCATCTCGGCGAGCACGACGGGATCGTGCTCGGACACACGCACGTCCAAGGCGTCCGGTCGGTCGGAGACGGGTTCGTCGTCAACCCGGGCAGCGTTGGCCAGCCGCGCGACGGTGATCCGGACGCCGCCTACGCCGTCCTCGATACCACGACCGATGAAGTTGCCCTTCGACGGGTCACGTACGATATCGACCGCGTTCGCGAGGCGATCGAGGCGGCAGATCTCCCGACACGAACCGCAGAACGCCTTTATAAGGGAGAGTGACGATACTCTGCCACTCTCCCGGCCCGCTGTGTGCGGCGCGTGGATCTGTCTCGCTCCCTCGCGTCACGACGCCCTCCTGCTTCCCCGATCTCGCTTCCTCGCAGCGATCACCACCTCGGTCGTGATCTTCGCACCCCCGATGACAACGGGGCCGATCACGAGCCCGATCGGGCCGAACGCGACGATCCCTCCGAACACACCGATAACGATTATCGCTGCGTTCAGTCCTGCGCTGTGACCGATAACGAGTGGTCTCGTGTAGAAATCCGACGCACTGATCAGCAACCCAAACACCAACATGACCGAGGCCAGCCCTGTCTGTCCGGTGAAGACGAGATAGCCCACTGCCGGTACCCAGACCACAAACGCACCCACGAGAGGAAGAAGCGCCAGAACGAACGTGAGAACGGTTAAAAAGAGGACCGTCTCGAATCCGAGTAGCCAAAACACAGCGCCAAGCGCAACGGCCTGTATGGCCCCTGCCGCGATGTTCCCGACGATCGAAGCCCACATGAGACGATCCAGTCGGATGAACAACTCGCGTTTTGTACTGCCGCGGATTGGGAGCATGGCCCATATCCACCGAACGAATAGGTGGCCATCTCGAAGCAGCACGAACAGCACGAAATTCAGGATAACGAGGCCGATAACGATTCCTGGAAGCGACTGTGCGGTCGATAGCGTCTGGTTCGCTAGCATCTCGATCCACTCGCTAATCAGTTGCTGATTCTCGCGAACGACCGCAGCAACGTCGACCGTGAGGCCCCACTCGCGAAGCATTGCCTCGACGTACCCCTGATCAACGCTCACTTCTCCGGCGGTCTCGGCAAACGAGACGGCCTGTCGGGTGAGTTCCCGGAGGAGGTAGATGAACGGGACTGAGACGACGAGAATCGCGAGTATCGTTAGTATAAGCGCTGAAACGTCTCTTCGGAACCGCGCAACCAGTCGCTCTCGGAGCGGCCAGAATACGTACGCTAACACCCCGGCAAACACGATATACTGGACGTAGGGGAGAACGACTAACCCGGCCAGCACCGCGGTAACGAGCAGTAGCGTCACCAGAACCTGTTGTTCAGTGAACCAACCCGAGCCTCGCGTATCAGGCGTCATTTGTTGTCCCGACAAAACAATCGGTATATACTCATTTGGTTGCTGTCGATTCCGTTGTCAGGGATCCTCGGGCGGCGTGCCGTCCCCGACATCCAGCGCGTCGTAGAGGAACGTCCAGCCGTCGACCTGCTCGTCGACGATCATCGACTTCGGCCGTCCGACGCCGTGACCGGTGTCTGATTTTGTCCGGAGCAGGAACGGGCCGCCGTCCGCCTCAGCCTGCATCCGAGCGGCCGTCTTGCGGGCGTGAGACGGGTGGACCCGGGTGTCGCTCGCGGCGGTTCGGAACAGCACTGGGGGGTACTCTACTCCTGTCTCGATGTTGTGGTACGGCGAGTACTCGTGAATGTACTCGAACGCCTCGGGGTCGTTCTCGGGGTGCCCGTACTCCGTCGTCCACGACTCGCCGAGCAGGAACCGGTGGAACCGAAGCATGTCTAAAAGTGGCACCTCACACTGGACTGCCCCGAACAGGTCCGCTCGCTGCGTGAGCACCGCACCGACCGAGAGACCACCGTTCGACCCGCCCGCGACCCCCAGCCGGTCTGTGTCCGTGTACCCCTCCGCGACGAGCCACTCCGCCGCCGCGATGAAATCGTCGAAGGTGTGCTGTTTGTTCGCTAACATTCCGTCCTCGTGCCACGACTCGCCGTACTCGTAGCCGCCGCGCGCACACACGATGGCGTAGACGCCCCCGTCCGCGAGAAACGGCAGCCGGAACCGTCGGAACGACGGGGTGACGCTGTTACGGAAGCCGCCGTAGCCGTACAGGACGGCGGGTCGCGGCGTTGCGTCCGACTCCGCGGCCACAACTTCGTCGCGGTAACAAACGAACACGGGCACCTCGGCCCCGTCCGTCGAGTCGACGAACGCCTGTTCGACGACGAGGTCGTCGGGAACTGCCACATCGACCGCCGTGATAGTCTCGCCGCTTGCCGTCTCCTCGGCGTCGAGATCGACGCGGGTTACGGCCGGGGGGTGGTCGAATCCGGTGACTCCGTAGAAGGCCTCTGGTTCGTCGCGGGCAGCGGTGCTCCACGTGACCGTCGCGTACTCGGGCGTATCGAGGTCCCGACGGTGTTCCCCGTCGCGGTCGTGAAGGGCCAGCCGCGAGTGGGCGTCACGCTGCGTGTGAACGACGAGTCGGTCGCCTGTGGGTACCGCCGACTGGAGAATGGACTCCCGTTCCGGGAGGATCTCACGACACTCCTCGAAGGAGAGGTTGCCCTCGCGGAACCGATCGACTGAACAGGCGAGCAGCCGGTTTCGTGGCGCGTCGTGGTCGGTATGGAGGAACACGGTTCCGTCGTGGAACCGGATCGATGTCTCCGCGTCAGTGTCGGTGATGACGGGCCGGCGTTCGCCGTCGACGTGGACGTACCACTCCGTCCCGCCAACCATCTCGGAGAAGCCGAGCGCGAGGAGCCCGCTGTCGGGGTCGACCGTCACCCCGGGCCAGACGTGCTGGTCGTCGTGTTCGAACAGCGTTGTTTCCTCGCCGTCGTCGAGCCGATAGCGACGGACCTCTTTGTCCATCTGTGCGCCGTCGTCAGCCCCGCCGGTGGCGACGTAGTAGAACCCCTCCCCGTCTGCCTCCCACGCGAGGCTGCTGGCATTGACGCGTCCGCGTCGTTCGAGGACGGTGCGGGGATCGACGCCGGCCTCGTCGCCGTCGCGCTCCGTCCCGATCGCGTCGGCGTCGGGAACCGGCAGCACGTGGATGTCGTAGTTCTCGTCACCGCCCTCCGTGACGCCGACCGCGACGTGGTCCCCGTCGTGGGCAGCGACGAACCACGCCATCGACCGGGGCGGGGCATCACTCTCGGGGTCGTTGCCAGCCCACGCGTTCGGGTCGACGAGAACCGTCCGCTCGCCGTCGGGGTCGGCACGGACTTCCAGTCGTGCGTGGTCGTCGCTCGGGTCGCGGACTGTCGTGAAGTAGCGATCCTCGCGGACCACGATCGGTCCGTAGTCAGCCACCTCGGCCAGCGACTCGAACCGTGGTCGGAGTCGCTCGCTCGTCGCCGTTTCGAGGTGGGCGTCGGCGTACTCGTTCTGGCGATCGACCCACGCGGAGACCGCGTCGTCGTCGCCCTCCAACCAGCGGTACGGGTCGTCGACCTCGACCCCGTGAAGGGTTTCGGTGACGACCTCGCGTCGGGTCTCCGGCGGCTCGATCGGCTCGTCCAGCAGTGCCATGCGTACACCTCTCACCCCCGGGCGAAAACCACTGTGGTATCGGGTTCGCTCGCCGGGAGTAGCCTCACCACGGCCAGTGACCGGCGACGAGCAGCAGGTTCCGGGCGGCCGCGGCGAGCGAGAGGAGACCGACGCCGCCGCACATCAGCGTCGCGACGAGCCGGCGGGAGCCGCCCGCGACCGCGACGGGAACCCCGATGACGACCATCCCGAGCGCCTTCGTCGCCAGCATGCCGCGGATCGGCCCGAGTCGACTGATAAGGACTCTGCCGACCGGAGACCCCTCGACGAACTCGCCGCTCGTAATTGCGAGGTGTGTCGACCAGACGTCGGCGACGATGCCGACGACGAGGAGGACGACCGCGGCGGCAAGCGGCGGCGACATTACCGGGTCGGACGGGCTACCCCGATATAAGCTTCCGGGAGCGTCGTCCGAATGGCCCTCGTTGGTCGCTGGCGCTGTTGGTATCGGCTCTCTCGTCGGTCG
>CAYRWH010000039.1:0-2909 GCA_964427935.1 uncultured Halobellus sp.
GTGGTGAGCATGCTCCCGGTGAGCGCGCCCGCGGTACCGCCCATCGTGACTTCGAGGGCCTCCTCGACCGGCCGACCGGCCTTGTACTCGTCGACGAATCGGTGGACGAAGTGGACTGTGTAGTCGACACCGAGCCCGATCGACACCGAGAGGATCGGCGCGTTGATCGGTGTCAACGGAATGTCGAGCAGCCGCATCGACCCGACGAGCAGTCCGACAGTCGTGAGTACCGGAATGAGGTTGATCAGCCCATACACCGCTTTGCCCTCCAGATACCGATACGAGAGGGTAAGGAAGACCGCGGTGAGAATGAACGCCACGATGAGGCTCTGAACCGCGGAGTCGAGCAGCAGGTCGATCACCTCCTCGTTCACGACGAGTTCACCGGTTGCCACCGCGTCGAGCGGCGTCCGGTCGGCGAGGGCCTGTACGTCGTCGACCGCCTCACCGCCGTCGACGCCGGGCCGAATCGTGTAGTCGATCCGGGCACTCCCCCGGTCAGCGGCGAGGTACCCGCGAGCCTGCCCTTCTGCCGGCGAGGCGAGTATCTCGTCGTACACCTCGTCGACGTTCCGGTCGGGAACGCCCGTCCCCAGCCGATCGTTGCGCTCGACCGTCTCCCGGAACGCGGGGTCCGCTTCGGCGTGATCGTCGATGACGGTCACGATACTCGTCGACTCGGCTCGCCGGTCCGCTGTCGTCTCGAAGGTATCGGGTGGGTTCCGGGTGGTGCGATCGATGAGTTCGAGGCTGTCGTCGTCGCGGACCGACTGATCGATATACAACGTCACGGAACCGATGAAGTCCTGCTCGAACTCCTCCTCGAACAGCGTCAACACTTGGAGGAACGTGTACTCGGTCGGCGCGAACGGCTCCGGCAACTGCGTGTACGCGTCCAGCCGGTCCTGATCGGGAAAGAACGCCTCCTCGGAGAACTCCGTGTCGACGCCGGTCCCGTAAGCACCTCCGGCTGCGCCGCCGACAAGAACGAGGAGCACGACCGCAATCGGCGCGATCCGCGAGAGGTCAACGCCGACGTGAAGCACCCGGCCGAGAGCCGACCCGCCCGATCCGAGCGGCGTAGTCCCGAACTCGGGGATCGGGAACCGGCTGCGCCCGCGGTCCACAAGCACCTTCGCTGCCGGGAGGTAGACGCCGAACACCAACAGGGTGAATATCATCCCAACCGCGGCGACGATCCCGAAGTCTCGGTTCGGATCGAACGGGCTCACGACGTTCGCGAGCAGACTCATCACCGTCGTGATCGTCACGAGGAGGAACGCGATAAGCAGCTGATCGGTCGTTATCCGCATCGACTCTCCGATCTCACCGCCCTCCAACCGCTCCTCCCGATACCGGTTGATGATGTGGATCCCGAAGTCGATCCCGACCGCCAACAACAGCGGGAACACGGTAATAAGCGAGTCGGAGAACGGGATTCCGGCGTATCCCATAAACCCGAAGGTCCACAGGACGGACATCCCCAGTGCCGTGAGCCCGAGTGTCATGTCGATGGGGTCGCGGTAGGCAAAAAGGAGGAACAGCAGTATAAACAGCAGTGCGGCGGGGAAGACGATGATCGCGGTGTCAGTCAACAGCGCCGTAATCTCGTTTTGAAGAATCCCGTCGCCGAAGAGAATGACGTTGTCTCCCGACTCGGACCCGGGAACAGAGTCGACGACGCCGACGCTGCGCGTCTGTAGCTCCTCGACGCGCTCACTCGTCGCCGACTCCGGAAGATCGTACGTAACGCCGACGATCGCTGTCCCCGCGCGCTGGGCTGTCGGGTTGTAGTCGGCGGACACCTGTGCGCCCACAGCGCCTGCGGCGTCCGCCTCCTCGATCGCGGCCGCGAGTTCGCGTGGTGTCGCCTCCTCGACCGCGTCACGCTGTTCGGCGGCCGTCTCCGCGGTTGGATCGAGCTGTGTTGCGATCGCGTTCGCGTGGCTCGATGTCGACCCCACCCGGAGCGTTGATCGCGTCTCCAATCGGTGCTGGGTCTCCAGTATCCGCACCAGCGCGGGCCGCGAGAGCACGTTGTCGTCCGAGACGATCAGCTGTGCGGAGGTCGCAGCGCCACCGATGGCATCGTCGAACTCCTCGTCGATGTCGTCGAGCGCCTGTTGGGCCGGAATGTCCTGCGTGAACTGGTCCGCGCCCGCCGCGGTCGTGACCGCGGCTACCCCGCCGAAAGCGACGACGCTCACGAGGATAAAGAGCGCAACGACGATAGCTGGACGCTCTGTGACCTCAGCGTCGAGACGCTCGACGAGCCGATCGGCGGCTGTCACGGTGCCTCCGGCGGTCGCTCGTGACCGCGGCGATCGGCCGGCTCCGGGACGAGTCCAGTCATCGAGTTACGATTCGCGTCGGCGGTACCAGACGACCCCAGCGACGACAGCGACGATAACGACGACACCGATGCCGATGCCGAGGAGTGGGAGGCCATCACCGTCGTCGATGGGTTCGGTCACGTCGACGGGGTACTGCGTCACGTCGGAGATGCGGTCGTTCCCGCGCTCGTCGTCGTACCGGAAGTCTAACTCGACCGGGTAGGTCCGTTCGTTTGCGCTCCCGGCGGCAGACACCTCGAACCAGATCTCTGTGGACTCACCTGGACCCAGTTCGTCGACAAACGCGTCGTCCTCGACGGCAGTGAGCGGACTGTCAACGTACAATCCGGCGTTTATGGACGACAGCGTCTCCGGTCGCTGGTTCGTTATCTCGAAGGTGATTCGCCGGGTCTCTCCCGCCGGAATCGACGTTCCGTCGGAGCTGATGGCGAACTCCGGTCGTCGCGGGTCCACCTGTACACGGTCGCTCGACGACGCCGTCATCGTGGCGTCACCGGCAGTGTACTCGACCGTGAAGCTAACCTGTCTCGGTCCGGGGTCTGCTTGTCCGCTCAC
>CAYRWH010000039.1:3009-7942 GCA_964427935.1 uncultured Halobellus sp.
GTGGTCTCGACGCCGTCGCGGTCCCGGTAGTCGACGGTCGACCGGAGCACGTAGCTCTCGCTCGTGAACGTCGGATCAACCGTCGAGTCGAACGTTACGGTCCGATTCTCTCCGGGCTCCCAGTCACCGACGAACACCTCTGCGCCGGCTCCGCCGCTGCCCACGGTGACGCCACTTCCCGAGCCACTTCCGGAAACGACTGCGTCGCGGGCGGTTTCCTCACCCACGTTCTGTAGCGTCGCACGGACATCACCGTCCCCGCCGACCTGTGCGTCGGTCTCCGAATCGAGGATCGCGAACCGAGCGCCGTCGTCGACGACGACTGTGACCTCGAAGCGATCGATTCCGCGGCGATCGTTGTGGTTGGTGAAGTCGGGAAGGATCTGATTGGTAAACCGATACCGAGCGGTCACGTCGATGTCGTACTCTCCGGCAGGCGTGTCGTCGGGAACGGCGATGTCGATCGGAACCGAGGTCGGCGTGCCTGTCGCCACGTCGCCGACGGCGATCTCTCCGGACTCGACCTCGATCGGGTCGTCTTCGTCGGCTTCGGCTTCCAGTCGGAGACTCCGCGCGGTCGTCACGCGCGGGTCAAGCTCGTTGCCGAAGTCCATCTCGCCGGTGTTGAGGATATCGAGAGTTACTGCGCCGGTTCCGCCAGTCGCGACAGTGGGCTGGGATACAAAGAGGTCCAAATCGGGCGATCCACGAACTTGGCCGCTCCCGCCGCCCGCCTGTCCGATCGGATCGTCACCGCCGAGCGCCAGCGTCGTGTCGGCGTCGCTCTCGGCGGTCGACTCCGCGGCGACTCCAGCAAACGCCATGCCGACACCAAGCGCGACGAGACAGCCGGCAGCGACGACAATCAACGCCGCGTTTCGCGGCGACCGCCACTCAGTCATGGCCACCTCCGAGCGTGGTCCGATCGAGGGTACAATCCGCGTGCGAACCGGAGGGCAACTGCGGTTTCGGCCTCCGGATTCCGCAGAATCGAGTCATACGTTTGTCTCGGCGTCCCGCCACATAAGCGTGTTGAATGAACATTCAATCAAGAGGGATATATACCCAGCCGTGGTACATCGGATATGGAGGATCCGTTCGCGGAGCCGACGGACACGCGTGAGGCCATCCTCGGGGCTGCGTTCCGCGCACTCTGTGAACACGGCTATGCCGATCTCACGATCAAACGGATCGGCGAGGAGTTCGATAAGAGCCCCTCGCTCGTCTACCACCACTACGACGGAAAAGACGAGCTGTTGGTCGACCTCCTGGAGTACCTGCTCGACGACTTCGAGTCGGCACTCGCCGCTGACGCCTTCGACCTCCCCCCACGCACACGCCTCGACGCGTACGTGTCCGCAATGACCGACCCGACCTCCATCGACGCGGAACACGCACCGGACGCCCGGTTTCTCACCGCCGTCATCGAACTGCGCGCACAGGCGGCGACCGACGAGGCCTACCGGAGCCACTTTGATCGCAGCGACCGTGTGTTCCAGCGGTTCCTCGAACGATCCGTCCGAGAGGCGGCGGCCAACATCCGCGCGAACGACTCAATTGACGTACCCGACGACGGATCGGTCACACCCACCGAGGTCGCAGCGACCCTACAGGCCCTCTCGTCCGGGGCAATGCTGCGATGGGCGACGACGAACGACCGCGAATGGGTCGGCGATGTCCGACAGGGTATCGACCGATACCTCTCCACGACGCTCCCGGATGTTGATCCCGACGCTTGAGGAGCCATCGAGCCGAGCGAAGAGTTGGGCGGGTCGCAGGCCCCTCCACGATTCCGGGTCGTCCGATCGGACGCTGCGAGCGAGAGTCGGCGCTAGCGCTCGGTAACGCCGTCAGAATCCATCAGTGTCACTTCCTCCTCTAACCACTCGCGGAGCCACCGGACTCGCTTGATCCGCTGGTGAGCGATACTCTCCGCGGTGTCGGAGACGATGCGGTCGGTGTGGTCCGCTCCTCGGTCGAGAACCCGGTCCACCATCTTTGCCGCATCCATATGGGTTCGCGACTCGTACCCCATCCGCAACAACATCAGGACGGCTCCGTTCGCACCGACCTTGTCGAGCACGTCGGCCTCCATCAGACAGCGACTCTCCAGCGGGACATCGTCGAGGTCGCCGGTGTACGAGTGGTCGACGACCGCACTACACACCTCCTCGATGAACGACTCCGGGTAGTTGCCACGGCTCTGGAGATACTCCCGAGCGACGCGCGCGCCGGCCTCGGCGTGGACGTCCTGATCGGCCTCCAGTTTCGCGACATCGTGAAACAGTGCGGCCACACGAACCACGTCGACATCGGCACCCTCCTGCTCGGCAATCTCCACCGCGAGATCGACGACGTTGAGGATGTGGTTGAACCGGTAGTCGGCCGAGTGCCAAGGGTACCATCGCATCCGACCGCCGTCCTCCTCGCTTTCGACGCTTGCGGCGAGGTAGTCTCTGACGAACCCCTTCATCTCCTCGAAATCCTCGTCCGCCACCTCCGTCTCCTTAATTTCGACGCCCACGGGGACCACCTCGGGCAAAAAGCTCATGATTCATTACCGTAACCGAGGAGCGTTTCGTTCTTAGTCGTTACGACGCCCCAGTATCGGGTTCCACCCCCGGCCACAGTCGAGGACGGATTCCTCGTCCCGGTGGATTCGGGGGACAACCCGTCGTCGTTGCCGACGCGGCGAGGTATATATATCGCTGGGGCGGCATCCGAACGGTATGACGGAGCAGTTGTACCTCGACGATGACACCGTCCTTCGGTTCGAGGCGACCGTAGAGCGTGGGCTCGACGAGCGGATCGTCCTCGACCGGACGCACTTTTACCCGACCGGCGGCGGACAGCCGCACGACACCGGACGCTTTCGGATCGCCGACGATCCGGACCGCCGATGGCGGGTCGTCGATGTCGAAAAGGCGGACACCATCTACCACACGGTCGAGCCCGTCGACGGGAACGGAGGAGCCGACGATCTGTCGCTCCCCGAGCCGGGGACCGTGGTTGTCGGCGAGATCGATGCGGATCGTCGGTCCGCACACGCCCGTTATCACACCGCACAGCACCTATTATCGGCGGTGTTGCTCGACGCGTACGACGCCCCAACGACCGGGAACCAACTGTACACCGACCACGCCCATCTCGATGCCGCCTACGACCGATTCGACGCTGAAGACCTCGACCGGATCGAGGGTCGACTCAACGACCTCGTAGACGATGACCGTCCCGTGAGTAGCTATACGATGGACCGGGCGGCCGCGGAGGAGACGCTCGACACCGACCGAACGCGGATCGACCTCTTGCCGGATTCGATCACCGAGCTCCGGATCGTCGAGGTCGGGGGAGCCGAGAGCGAACCCGACGAGGAGCCGTACGACCGAACCGCCTGTGCGGGCACACACGTCGGATCTACGGGTGAGATCGGCGAGGTAGTCGTCACGGGGCGGGAGACGAAAGGGAGCGACGAGGAACGGATTCGGTTCGTGCTCGCCGACCACCTCTGATCACGTCGGTCGGCCGCGACGCTCGGCGGCTGGGCTCCGTCGACGGCGGATCCCGCCGTTTATGTATCGGCCGTTGTAGGTTCGGCTATGAAGTTCTGCGACGAGTGCGGCTCGATGATGAAGTCCGGTGAGGGCGAGGATCACTGGGTGTGTGGCTCCTGCGGCTACGAGACGGGTCGCGATGCCGACGCCGAGGAGGACGCGTGGATCACCGAGTCTCAGGAGGAGTCGGAAGTGATCGATGTCAGCGACGCCGAGGATAAGGGGCTCCCGAAGACGACTGCCCATTGCCCGGAGTGTGGAAACGATCAGGCGTACTGGTACATGCAACAGATCCGCTCGGCTGACGAGTCCGAGACGCGCTTTTTTGTCTGTACGGACTGCGAACACAAGTGGCGCGAAGACGACCACTGACGCGGGTATCGGCCCGATCTGGTCGACCGGCCCGATCACGTTGGGGGGCTGTCCGCGTCGAACGACCCCCGTTATTTAGGCGCGGTCGCACGAAACGTGTCGCATGGATCCTCCGATCGTCCCCGCCGATCGGCTCGACGGGTGGCGATGCGTCGAGCAAGCGACGGACCGACCCTTCTCCGCCGGTCCGGTCTCAGTGACGGCTGGCACCGCCAGATACGAGCGAACGGACCGTGCGGACCCGCGTCCGTTCTTCTTTGCGAGCCGACTCCGGATCCGGCCCGGCGGAACGCCGAGTCAGGCACTTACCCGCCTTGTTGAGAACCGGGCACGGGCAGGGTTCCGCGACCGTCTCGCGGACCGGAACATCACGGCGGTCGAAAAGCGCGGAGAGCGCTCGATCCGGGTCGACGATCCGAATGCCTCCGCGGCGACACTAGTCACGTATCGCGCTCACTGTACACTCTCTACGGGGGCTGTCCCCGTCGAAGCGCTGCTCGCCGTGTGGGAGTCGGACGAGTACCTCCTCGCCGGGGGAGCGTACCGGCTCGACGGGGGCGGTGACGCCGTCGACGACGCCCGTCGAGAGCTGCTCGGGTTAGTTCGTGGCGTCCGCCCGGAATAACCCCACTCGTCTCAACGGGAACGCAACCGTTTGAGAGCAAGGGAGCGCAGTTGTCGCCCTCCGGGTCGCGGCCGGATCAGCAGGGGACCGTTCCGGCGGCCGACCCGACCGGCGGACTGTCCTCACGGTGTTCGGTGTCGCCGATGGAACCGTCAAACATCGGCAGTCGTAGCTCGTAGGTATATACCAGATCAAATGCGGCAAACGGATTCACGCCTGTCGAGAGCAGTCCCGGCGCGTCGAAGCGAACGCCGGCCGCCAGCGTTACGAGCGGGTCCTCATCGATCGAGCCGGCTAGCTCTACGCCGAACTCGTCGCCTGCGGCCGGATCGGTGAGCACGGACGCGTGAACAACGGCGTCGATGGTCGCCGATCCGTTCCCGAT
>CAYRWH010000039.1:8042-12332 GCA_964427935.1 uncultured Halobellus sp.
CTCCGTCATCAGCCCCATCGTTCGCAGCTGTCAGTCCTTCCGTGCTGTTCGCGACCGTTGTCGCGTCATCGGAAGTTGCCGTCCAGCCCGCGGCGGCGACGGCGCTCGCGACGGGAGCAGTGAGGAGAACGAGTGCGAGCGCGACGATCACGACCCGCATCGCTCCGCCAGCCGTTGCTCGCCCGCGATCCGACTGTTCGACGCTCATCAGCCCCGGCTACGCGGTGACGAATATAAACCCCGCTGTCCCGACTACTCTTTTTGATACTCGCCGCCCGCGAGCGGCGACTCGTCGTCGATCAGCTCATCGCTGACAGTTGCGTTACCCTCGAGTAATCCGCCAACGAGCAGTTCTGCCGACGCGAGATTCGTCGCGACAGGAACGTCTTTCACGTCACAGACTCGGAGCAGCGCGGAGATATCCGGCTCGTGTGGCTGTGCGGTGAGTGGGTCCCGGAGGAAGACGAGTCCGCCGATAGTACCGTCTGCGACCATCGCGCCGATCTGGAGGTCTCCCCCGAGCGGTCCGGAAGATTGCCGATTCACCCGCAAGCCGGTCTCCTCTGCGATCCGTGTTCCGGTGGTACCAGTGGTTATCAGTTCGTGCTCGTCCAGGGTCTCCCGGTGTGCGTTCACGAACGCGACCATCTCGTCTTTTAATTCGTCGTGAGCAATAAGCCCGATTCGCATACGCCGCGTCTCTCGCGCCACGACTTAAAAGGTGAGTCGGGGGAGCCTGAAATTGATTCGCTTCTGTGCGTGTGGACGATACTCCACTCCGACTCAGTCTGCTGGGCGGGGGCGACCGACAGATACGACACGGATCGGCTCGTAACGGTAGTATGTCGGATACGACGGCAGCGAATGGCGTTACCGCGCAGTACGAGGAGAGCGACGAGGAGCGTCTGCTCACGTTCTCGGCCGACGGACGGACCGCGACGGTCGCACAGAACGTCGACGGGTACGCGATGTTGAAGGTCCGAACCGCTCCGGACGGCGACGAACTCGAACGGTACTACGGGTTCGACATGGCGCTCGACCACGCCGCGGAGTTGCTCGGCGTTGCGGTCCACGATCTCCCCGTCCCCGAGGACGCAGAAGACATGGGGATGTGACGAAGACGGACTCTCGTTTATAATGGATTCATCGGGGTGAGTCGGCAGTGTTCGTGCGTTGTCGACAGAATATCCGGGTCGTACCGTCGATACCAGCAATCAAATCCGGTATCACGCACGGGGTCGGATTCGTGACCGAAAGGCGATCCACCCGTATGACACCGCTATATCCGCCATAGAGCGGGTAAGGCGCCAGATTACTCCGTGTTGACGCCTCTCATCCGCTCCGATTGATTACTGTGAAGCATCATAGGTGCGATTGAATATTCTCCATAGCCATATTGTCTTATGAATGGAATTACTATGAAGCTATATGGTTAAACGGAGAGAGTTCCTCGGGGGCACCGGCGCGGCGATCGGCAGTTCGCTGTTCGCCGGTTGTATCGGCGGGGGCGACGGTCGGACGGTAACGGTCGATTATGCGTACTACAACCCGGTTAGTCTCGTGTTACGCGAGAAGGGATGGCTGTCGGAGGCGTTCGACGACACCGACGTCGAGGTTGAGTGGGTGTTGAGTCTCGGGAGTAACCAAGCCAACGAGTACTCACAGGGCGGACAGGCGGAGGTTGCTTCTACCGCGGGCGTCGCCGCGCTGATGGCGCGCTCGAACGGCGTCCCGATCACGACGCCGTACATCTACTCAGAGCCCGAATGGACCGCGCTTGTCGCCTTCGAAGACAGCGGTATCGAGACGATAGCCGACCTCGAAGGGAAACAGATCGCTGCGACGCGCGGCACGGATCCGTATTTCTTCCTGCTCCAAGCGCTGGACCAAGCGGGGCTGAGCGAGGACGACGTGGAGGTCGTTCACCTCCAACACCCTGAGGGGCAGTCCTCGCTGGTCCGAGAAGACGTGGACGCGTGGGCCGGCCTCGACCCCCACATGGCCGAGTTGGAGCTCGAACACGACGGCGCGGAGCTGTTCTTCCGTGAACCGAATTTCAACACCTACGGCTTCCTCAACTTCCTCGACGAGTTCCTTGCGGACCACCCCGAAGACGCTCGCCGGGTAATCGGAGCGTACGAGCGTGGCCGCGAGTGGGCACTCGAGAATCCTGAGGAGACGGCCGGAATCCTCGCAAGCGAGTCCGACATGTCCGAGCCGGTCGCCGAACGAGTGTTCACCGCGCGCAACGACCTCACCGAGCAGATACCCGGAGACGACCACCGTGACCTGCTCTCTGAGCTCGCGCCGATACTGGAACGCGAGGGGCTCGTCAACGACGACGCCGACCCGGCGGGCAGCGTCGACGACCTGCTCGATACGGAGTTCGCGGCCGGGATCGGTCCGGGAGGCGAGTGAGATGGCGACCACCCGCGAGGCGGATCGGTTCGGCTCCGAGAGCGACTCCGGGATCCGTCCGGCGCTCGACCGGTTCCGCTGGCTGCTTGGACTCGTCGTTCCTGCCGCGCTCGTCGTGGTCTGGCACCTGCTGGTGGCTGCCGGCGTGTTCGCTCCGCACCAGCTCCCGGAGCCGCTTCGTGTCGTCGAGACGCTCTACGGGATGGCCGTTACCGGCGAGCTGTGGGGCCACATCGCTATTACCCTCCAGCGGGTGATATTCGGCGTCGCGCTCGGGGTTTCGGTTGGGGTCGTTTTCGGTACGCTAACCGGGCTCTACGGACTCGTAAACGACCTATTCGACCCGCTCTTACAGAGCCTGAAGAACATCCCCTCGCTGGCGTGGGTTCCGCTGTTCCTGTTGTGGTTCGGGATCGGCGAGAGCGCGAAGGTGCTGCTCATCGCCGTGGGAGCCTTCTTCCCCGTCTATCTCAACCTCTCGACAGGGATTGCGAACGTGAGCGACGAGCTGATCGAGGTCACAGAAGTGTACGACCTCGGCCGCGTTGAGTCGCTTCGGCGGGTGGTGTTCCCCGCCGCGGTACCGAGCCTGCTCGTGGGGATCCGCGGCGGCGTTGGACTGGCGTGGATGTTCGTCGTGGCCGCGGAGCTAATCGCGGCGAGTCAGGGGATCGGCTTCCTGATGAGCGACGGGCGGGTGCTCGCGCGCCCCGACATCATCGTTGGCTCGATCCTGCTGTTCGCGTTCTTCGGAAACCTCTCGGATCTCGCGGTCAAGGGGGTGGAACGCCGTGTCGTCGACTGGTGAGGATCCGGACTCCAGTGCGGCTACAACGACTGAAAACCCAACCCTTGCCGTCCGCGGACTCACGAAGCGATACGGCGATACCGTCGCGCTCGATGGCGTCGACCTGACGGTTGAGGAGGGGGAGTTCGTCGCAGTCGTCGGCCCCTCCGGCTGCGGGAAGTCGACGCTGTTGCGCGTGCTCTCCGGGTTAGAGAGCTCTTTTGAGGGACGGGCGGCCGTCGACGGCGTCGATGTCCGTGACGGCGGCAGCGACGCGGTCGGAATGGTGTTTCAGGAGGCTCGTCTCCTCGCGTGGGCGGACGTGCGAGAAAACGTCGCAGTCGGGCTTCCGGCCGATGTCGATCGCAACGACCCCGCGGCGCGTGAGCGCGTCGACGAGCTGATCGAAACCGTCGGTCTCGACGGGTTCGCCGAGAGCCGTCCGGGAGAGCTGTCCGGCGGGATGGCTCAGCGCGTGTCGCTGGCGCGGGGGCTTGCGTATCGGCCCGAGGTGTTGTTGCTCGACGAGCCGTTCTCTGCGCTCGATCAGCTCACCAAGTACGAACAACAGGACAACCTACTGGAGGTGTGGGCCGAGCGGCGGACGACAATAGCGCTCGTTACACACGACGTGGAGGAAGCTGCGTACCTCGCCGACCGGGTCGTTGTACTCGGCGGCCAGCCGGGAACGGTTGAGACGGTCGTCGACGTGGACGCGCCGCGCCCACGAGACCGGACCCACCCAGATCTGATGGCTGCTCGGGATGCGATCACGGACGCGCTTGGACTGTAAGAGCCTCCTCAACAGTGGGACGCGTTCGCGCGCCAGCAATGACCGGAGTGAAACGAACGTCAATTCCGCTTATGAACCCGGTTCCGAAACAGCAGAACAGTTCCAACACAATATCAATATATACAATATAAGGGACTACAGTGGCGTTGAGGTCCAGCGGTTTTTCGGATCGCAATGACCCGTACGGGTGTTCTGCGTGCTCGAATGTTGCGCGCGGCGGAACGGTTAAGTAGCGGTGCCTGTTGCTGTGAGTCGATGACAGACATCACGGAGGCTTCGTCGGACACCCCGG
>CAYRWH010000040.1:0-5999 GCA_964427935.1 uncultured Halobellus sp.
TCCCTCTCGCGGCTCTTCGACTCCACTTCGTTCCGTCAGAAGAGCCGGAGGAGGGATTTGAACCCTCGACCTATTCCTTACGAAGGAATCGCTCTGCCAGCTGAGCTACTCCGGCACTTGTACGTCTATTCCCCGAAGATAAAAATAAGGGTTCCGAAACGGAGACGCGAAAGCGTTCGGGCAGGCTGAGAAAGTAGTCGAACACTATCTTAATTTTTGGCTTCGATCGTGAACTATATCGGACGGACAGTACGGATTCTGCCGTATACAGTCTCCATTCCTTGTGTGAATATAAGGAAAAGGTATAAATATACAACTGAATTACGTATGCCTGCAGTAACACACCGACTAACACGGAGAGCGTGAAACGCGGTCTCTTGGCGGTGTCAGTCCGGTCAGAGCCCGTACCGGGCGTCTTCGACGGTGATCGGCGGCTACCCCCCACGAGTCGTCGACCGAATGATCAGGCACAATACCCGGCCGGTGTGTGGTCCACGTCCTCGACGTACCAAGCGCGAAATCGCCTCTGGTCCGAGCGCCCACGGCCGTACCTCTTGTCATGTAACGGGCTATGCTGTTCCCCCGAAAATGCGGTTCGGGGGACGGCGGTTTGCTTCCAACGAACGCGTACTACCGCGAGCGACTGCTCTATGATGCGTAACGAAGTCAGTCCACCTGAAAACCGGCGTGGTTCGACCGGTGTGTCTCCTCAGCGGAACAGTCGTCGGACCGCGGGTGGCGTCGCAAGAAGACCGGCCAATCCCGCCGCAAGAACCCCGGTGAGCCGTGCCTCTGCGGGGTGGATACCGAGACGCCGGGAGATTGGCCCTGGCCGGGCATCCGCTCCGAGAACGGCCACGGTTCGGCCGCGAACGCGGACCTCGGTCGTAAGATCCGTCGCGGTTAGGAGTCTCGCTGGCCCGCCCGCGTCAACGGCGTCCGGTAGCGCTCGCGCAACGCGGATCGCCCCTCGAACTGTTAGGACCTCCACGAACAGCCGGTCACCGGTCGATCGAACCGTCATCCGTACCCCCTCGACCGTGAGCGTCAGGTCCTCGGTCGTGATCGAGAGCGGGGCGGTCGGGTCAGTCCTGCTCACGGGTCGTGACCCGAACGGTCCCGTCGAGCCGCCAGCTGGCGTGCTCGACGTCGTCGCCGGTTCCGCTCGGGACGTCGACGCTCATCTCTTCGAACTCGTAGACTATTTCCGCGTTTCGTCCGGTTAGTCGGTCATACAGGCCGATCGCGAGGTCTGGCCACGTGGTCGTCTCGTCGATACGCTCCTCGGGTGCGTCTTCGTCCGTCATACGATCAAATACACGGGCCCGACCGGGATATAAGTTGTCGCCCAATAACACGAATCAGCGTTTCGACAGCCGAACGTCGAGACAGACGTTGTACTCGTGTGGCGCGTACGAGCGGACGACGCGTTCGGTCTCGACGACAACGTCGTAGGCGTCACCGACGGCGCTGCGGATCGACCGGACACCGGGACCGAACGGGTCGTCCTCGTGTTGGATGTCGTAGTAGTGGACGAGACACTCCTCGCTCGCCAGCGTCACCGCGGTATCGAGGAACTCGCCGGCAGAGTGTGGCAGGTTCATCACCAGCCGGTCGGCAGATCCGGCGTATTCGTCGGATATTTCGCGGACATCGCCGGCGATCGCCGTCACGCGGTCGCCGACGCCGTTGCGCTCGGCGTTCTCTCGGAGGTACTCGATTGCGGCCGCGTTGAGATCGCAGGCGACGACAGTGGCTCCGCGTGCGGCCATCGGAATCGCGTACGGGCCGACACCAGCGAACATGTCCACGACCGATTCGTTGGCCCCAGCCTGTGTTATCACGCGGTGGCGCTCGGTCGCAAGCCGCGGCGAGAAGTAGACCTCGGCGACATCGAGCGCGAACTCGTGGCCGTACTCACGGTGGACGGTCTCGGTACTGTTTCCGGCCAGCACGTCCCACTGCCGGACACGCAGATCCCCCTCGATCGGTGAGGCCCGATTGAGTACGGTGGCACACGGAAGATCCGACGCCATCACGGCGTCGGCGATCTCGCGGGCACGAGCGTTGTCGTCTTCGTCGATGATGACGATGTCACCGAGCCGTTCGAGCGACGGGTCGTAGCCGAGGATATCGGCCGGCGTTTGCGGTCGATCACGCTCTTCTGCGTCGCGCTCGACAAGGCTCCCGGCGAGGGCGGGCGGGACACCACTCGGCTTCGTCACGGGGAGGTAAATAGTCCCGTCGACGACCTCGATCCGATGGTCACCGTCGAGCACCCCAGCGTCGGCGAGTCGCTCGCGGACGGTCTCGCCGCGCTCGCGGTCGACGGCGACGCAGGGAACGGTCATTGCCGGTGGAACGTCGGGGGCGCGCTAAACGCTGGCGTTTCGGGATGACATCGGCTGTCGGTCACGGCTGATTGTCGGCGTCACTCCTCTGTCGTGTCCGCAACGGGGCTAGCGTCCTGAATCGCGTCGAGAACCAACTCGGCGGGTATCGTGCCCGACTCGCTCTCCCCGCTCTTTATCTCGGGTTCCGTCGACTCGCCCGTCTCCACGCGGACGACCGTCGCCGCCGCTTCGACAACCGATCTATTCGGGTCATCCATCTCGCCGACGGCGACCGTGACATCCGCCGTGTTCGCGAGGCGTTCGGCAGCCCCGCGGATCTCTTCTCGGACCGTCTCGAACGGCGGTGCGGTCACGACTGGGCACTCGGCGTCGTCAGCGACGACCGCGGTCACGTCGTTCGCCGGAACCACGCCGGCAGAGACACTGTGGCCCGCGGCGGCGACCCGCCCGACGACCTGTGCCGCCTTGCGACCGCCGCCGACGACGTGGACTCGTCGCGAATCAATCTCCGAACGCGAAAACGCGGTGACGGTCGGCGACCCTGTCACTGGGTTCGACCCCACGAACGTCTCCGCGTCGAACGTCTCGCGGAGCGTCTCCCGCGTTAATACGGTTTTGGGAGGGCCAATCGCTCGAACACGTCCACCGGCGATCAGGACCAGCCGGTCACAGTACCGCGCCGCCAGTTCGAGGTCGTGAATCGCCGCGAGCGCGGCCCGGCCGTCGTCGACGAGCCCTCGGATGAGTTCGGCGGTCGTGGTCGCGTGGTTTACGTCGAGGCTCGCGGTCGGTTCGTCCAACAGGAGCACCGGCGTCTCTTGGGCAAGTGCCCGCGCAAGAAGAACCCGCTGCCGCTCTCCACCGGACACCGATCTGATCGACCGGTCCGCGAAGCGTTCGACGCCCGCAGCTACCATCGCTTCGTGGACTGCGGTCGCGTCGTCCGCGTCGTGGCCCGAAAACCGGCCGATGTGAGGTGTCCTACCCATCTCGATGACGTGGCGCACCTGAAAATCAAACGAGAGATCGGTGCTCTGTGGCACGCTCGCGACTCGGCGGCCCGCCTCGGCGGCCGACAGCTCGGAGACATGATCGCCAGCAAGCCGGACAGTTCCCGTGTCGGGCGTGACGGTTCCCTTGATTGCGCGGAGGACCGTTGTCTTGCCGGCACCGTTCGGGCCGACGAGCCCGACGAGTTCGCCTCGCTCGACGGTCAGGCTGATATCGCGGACAGCGTCGATGTCACCGAAGGAGACGGAGAGTCCGTCGACAGCGACTGGCGAAGGGTCGGCGGCCCGGTCGGCGGTAGATTGGCTCCCGTCGCCTCGGTCGGCGGCAGATCGGATTCCGTTGCCGCGGTCACTCACAGTTCGTGCACCTCGCGGCTGGTGAGCAGATAGATGAAAAACGGTGCGCCGACCGCCGCGGTGACGATGCCGACGGGTAGCTCTGCGGTCCCGGATCGAGCGACTGTGTCGGCGGCGACGAGGAACGCACCACCGGAGAGCGCGGCGGTCGGCAGCAGCACTCGGTGGTCGGGGCCGACGACCAGCCGAAGCATGTGCGGGACGATCAGGCCGACGAACCCGATGACGCCCGCGAACGCGACGCCGGCGGCCGTGATTAGCGCGCTCGCACCGAGGAGCAGCCGTTTCGTTCGTTCTACCTCGATTCCCAACCCTTGTGCCTCCTCCTCGCCGAGCAGAAGGACGTTGAGGTCTCGGGAGTATGCCAACAGGAGAATAAAAAGCGGCGGCACAACGAGGGCCGTGATCCCCACCTCTCCCCAACTGGCTCCTGAGAGGTGACCCATCAGCCATGCGACGATTCGTCGGAGAGACTCGCCGGCTTGAAGTTGGAGATACGAGATGACCGCGCCGAGAAACGTCTGGACCGCGACGCCGGCTAAAAGCAGCGTCGCCACCGGGGTTCGACCGTGCCGGGTCGCGATGGCGTAGACGCCGAATGCGGCGATCAGGGCACCGACGAACGCGAACAGACTGACTCCCGTCCCGTGTGAGAGCCCCACGTCGACTGCGCCGAAAAGCGGGAGCGTCACCGTCGTCGACAGCGCGACAGGAAAGACGATGAACGCGACTGCGCCGACGGCCGCACCCGAAGAGACACCGATAATCGACGGGTCTGCCATCGGGTTCCGGAAGAACCCTTGCATTACGGTGCCCGCGGCTGCGAGCGCGAATCCAACGAGCGCGGCCAGCAGGATCCGTGGGAGCCTGACGCGCATGACGATCCGCTCGTGGACATCCGCGACGGGGTACGAAAAGAGCGAGCGGGACGCGACCTCTACGCGAGGCAGCGTCAGCGATCCGGGTCCGGCAGCAGCGCCCGACCCCCCAGACCCGGCCGTTACGAACTCCACACCGGTGGGGACCGAAACCGCGTTCAACACGACCTTGACCACTTCGGCAGGCGGGATCCTCACGGGACCGATACCGGCGCTTACCACCATGACGAGTGCCAGTCCAGCGACTAACCCGGCCGACCAGCTCGCGGCCCGTCGCCAGACACGCATTCGATATTCAACAAAACTTGTAGTAGGTAAATACTTATTGGATGGGCGGCTTCGTGGAACCGATGCGACACAGCTTCGCGATAGTGGCTGCCGTGCTCGTGACGACCGCCCTCGTGGGCGGCGTCGGGGGCGTGGCGGCGGGCGCACAGCCGGCGGTTGACCACCCAACCGATGCCGGACAGCTTCAGGCAGACGATCCGACCGACCCTGCTACCTGTGAGTTCCCGCTGGAACTGACTGACGCCACGGGTGAGACGGTCACCCTCGAGGAGCCGCCCGAGCGCGTCACAACCACGACGCCCTCGGCCGCCCAGACCGTCTGGGAACTCGGCGAACAGGACCGCGTCGTTGGCCTGACGCAGTTCGCGTTCTACCTCGACGGCGCCGAGGAGAAGGAAGATGTCTCCGGTGACTTCGGGGCCGACGTCGAGCGCGTGATCGGCACGGAGCCGGATCTGGTGTTGGCGCCGAACGAGTCCGTCGCTAACGTCCAACCGCTGCGTGACGCCGGCGAGACCGTCTACCACTTCCCCGAGATGACATCCGTCGACGACATCGCCGACAAGACCACGACTATCGGGCAGCTGCTCGACGCGTGTACGGCGGCCGCCGACACCAACGAGGAAATGTACGACGCGGTCGAGGACGCCCAAGACCGGACAGCCAACCTCGACCGTCCTGCGGCGCTGTACCCGGCCGGTGACGGATTCGTCGCCGGGAATAACACGTTCATCAACGACATGATGACGATCGGTGGCACCGACAACGTCGCCGCCGCGGAAGGTGACGGATTCCCGCAGCTCTCTCCTGAGGTCGTCATCGAAGCGAATCCGGAGCTGATCCTCGTCACTGATCCCGAGGCGTCCATCCTCGACGAGGAGCCGTACGTGGGCACAACCGCCGGGCAAGAGCGAAACTACGTGGTGATGGACGAGAACTACGTCAACCAGCCCGCACCACGGAGTGTCATGGAATCCACCGAAACCCTCGCCGATGCCGTCGTTGATCTACAGGCGGACGAAGCGAACGACGAAGTGGGTGACGACGACGCAGGTGAGACTGACGACGAAGTGGGTGACGACGACGCGGACGGGACTGACGCTGACGACGCA
>CAYRWH010000040.1:6099-11954 GCA_964427935.1 uncultured Halobellus sp.
GACTGACGACGAAGTGGGTGACGACGACGCGGACGGGACTGACGCTGACGACGCAGGCGAGACTGACGATACCGTCGACGACGAGACCGGCTTCGAGGTGCCCGGCTTCGGCGTGGTCACCGCACTGATTGCGACGCTCGCGGCCGCACTGATCGCACGCCGCGAGTAGTCGGATCGATTACGGGTCTCGATCCGTTCTGAGACTCGACTGCTCCCTCCTGCGGTGTCTCAGATGCCCTGTCCCATCAGATGACTGCGCAGCACGTCGGGAGTTTTGAGCCCGGCGTCGCTGTTGAGTAGGACGACCGTCTCGTCACCGTCGAAAAAGTCGTTATCCGCGAGTGCCCACGCGCCTGCGGGAGCAGCGCCCCCGGTCGCGCCCATCTCCATTACCTCGTTCTGTGCGACGGCGACCGCGCTCGCGAGCACGTCGTCGTCGTCGACGGCGACCGCGGTGCCGTCGCTGCCGCGAACCGCCGCCACGGCGGCCGCCCCGCCCGCGGGATCGGCTATCTCCAACTCGCCGCAGATCGTATCCGGTGTCGACCACGGCTCCGGCTCGTCGAGCCCCCTATCGATCGCGGCGGCGATCGGCGCACAGCCGCTTGCCTGCGCCGCGACGAGCCGCGGGCTCGCGTCGATCGCACCGATACGCTCCAACTCGACGAACCCCTTATATATCCCTGCCAGCACTTCGCCGCTCCCCGTCGGCACGACGACGACATCGGGAGCCGCACCAAGATCCGCAACTAGCTCAAAGGCGATCGTTTTGATCCCCTCGTGGCGGTAGGGTGTCGTAAACTCGTTCAGGTTCGTGTACTCGGTCTCAAGCTGCTCGTCGACCGCGTCCGCGGCGTCCGGGAATCGGCCACCAACGACACGCATATCGCCGCCGTGAACGTTGGTCATCGCCTTGTTCGAGAACGCACACCGTGAGGGAACGAACGCGTACGAGCGGAGATCCGCGCGTCCCGCGTACGCCGCCATCGACTGCCCGGCGTTGCCGGGACTCGCACACGCGAGAGGCTCCACGTCGTCGCCGGCGGCCGCACGGCCCGCCACCGCGGTGAGCGCGACCGACAACCCCCGATCGAGGACGGTGCCCGTTGGATTTCGTCCCTCGTCTTTGACGTACACCGCGTCGACGTCAAGTTCGTCAGCGAGTCGCTCAGTTGGAACGAGCGGCGTCGACCCCTCTCCCGCCGAGAGCGCGTCGGACGCGGGAAACGGGAGGAGTGCGTCGAACCGCCAGTGGCCGGCACCGGCGTGTGGACCCGTACTCGACCGGGCAAACAACGTCTCGGGATCGACCGCGTCGTAGTCGTACGTCGGGTCGAGCCCGCGTGCTTGCTCCTCGTCCGAAACCGTCGTCGGGTCCGGGGTTTCGTGGACCCGGCCCGACGCGCGACTCTCCAACCCGCGAAAGGCGTTCGTCGTCTCCGTCATCTCCATACTCGCCAGTAGGGCGGCGGCGACTAATCGCTTCGCTTCCTGGGCTCTGCGACGCTTCCCGGACTCCGTCGACGCGGTGTACCCACGCTTTGCGGCCGACGACGCGCGTTCCGCCGCCGCTTATAAGCGTTCAACTCGACGGTCCGGTATGGACGCAGACGTCATCGTCGTCGGGGGTGGCCTCGCAGGGCTCGTCTCGGCGACCCGGCTCGCGGAGGATGGTACGGACGTGACGCTCGTAGAGCGACGACCGACCGTCGGCGGCCGGGTCCGAACCCGCGAAGTCGACGGGTTCACGCTGGACCGCGGCTTCCAGGTGTTGTTCACGAGCTATCCCGCGGTTGCCCGTGAGCTCGACACGGACGCGCTGGATCTCCGCGCGTTCTCGCCCGGTGCGACGATCTGCCGGCCGGGGTCGCGGGCGGTCCTCTCGGACCCGTTGCGCGAGCCGACCGCGGCGGTCGAGTCCGCGCTCAACCACGAGGTTCCCTTTTCAGACAAGCTTCGGACGCTCGCGCTGCGACATGACCTCTCGAAGCGCGACGAATCGTCGTTTTTCGCCGGCTCTGACACCTCGATCCGGGAGTACCTGAGCGACTGGGGATTCTCAGACGACTACATCGAACACTTCGTGGAACCCTTTTACGGCGGAATAACCCTCGACCGATCGCTGTCGAGTTCGAAACAGGTGTTCGAGTACACCTTCCGCGCGATGGGCCGCGGATCGATCGCGGTCCCCGCCGACGGGATGGCCGCCATCGGGGACCAGCTCGCGGCGCGAGCGCGGACAGCGGGCGTTGATATTCGCACAAGCGAGGACGTGGAGGAAGTTGATGTCGGCTCTGGTGGCCGGTTCAGCCTCGGATCCGGCGGTCCAGCGAATGGGGCACGCGTCGAGCTTCTGGACGGCGAGACGCTCGACGCACGCGCGGTCGTTGTCGCAACGACCCCGCCGGAGGCGCGAACGCTGACGGGAGTCGAATCCGTCCCGGAGACGGGTGTCCCCAACGTCACGGCGTGGTACACGCTGCCGGACGGCATCGAATTCGGAACCGGAAAGCGAATCCTGCTCAACGCCGCGAACGAGTCACCAAACGCGGTGGTACCGATGTCGGAGGTGGCACCGGAGTACGCCCCAGCGGACCGTGTCCTCCTCGGCGCGACGTTCCTCGGTGAGGACGCGCTCGACCGCGAGGAGACGGACCTCCGTGACGACACCCGGGAGGCACTCTCGGCGTGGTTCCCCGAGCGCGGCTTCGAGGGGCTCGAAACCGTCGCTGTCGACCGGATCCCGTTCGCGCAGTTCGCGCAGCCGCCGGGCGTCCATGCGACGCTCCCGGACGCCGACGACCCCGAGGGCCCGGTGGTGCTTGCGGGTGAGTACACCGAGTGGTCGGCGATACAGGGGGCGATGAAAAGCGGGACCCGTGCCGCAGCCGTCGCACGCAACTATTTATAAGAGCCGGAGCGCCGGATGGCGAGAACTCAGTCGTCGTCAGCGGCGGTCTGTCCGTCCGCGCCGGCGTCGTTAGGGGCCTCGATACTGGGTGGGTATCTCCCGCGAACGAGCCTGAGGTCGGACTGCGGTCGAGCCATACAGGTGAGCGCGTACTCTTCAGCCTCCTCATCGGTGAAGCCACGAGCGGCCGGCTGTGTCACCTCGCCGTCGAGAATTTCCGCCGAACACGCCAGACACATTCCGACACGGCAGGAGTACTCTTGGGCGATCCCCTCCTCGATACAGGCGGCGAGGATCGTTTCCGTGTCAGACACCTCTATCGTCTCGTCGGTGCCGACGAACTCGACGGTGTACTCGGTCATACCGCCGAGTACCTTCCGGCCAATCAAAAAGGGTTCCCCTCGATCCCGTCGCCCTCGGAGGGACGGATATCCCGACGTGCGGATCGGGAGGTATCGGATCCGTGACGAGGATGTCGCCGTTGCGAGCGCGGTCCGATTCCCCCAAATCCGGCGTCTTGTGAGCCGCATACGCTCGTCGCCGTCTGTGTTTTGGTGGTATAAATCGACTTGGGTGATATAAATCGGGCCCGTCTCTTTGACCCGTCGCGAAAACGCAACGCCGATAGTTCCGGGACGAGAACGACGATTCATGTACGAGGCGGTCCACGCACACCCGGAGGGCGAAGCCACCGTCGCACGCCACGCCGCGACGGCGGCACGATACGGCTACGACGGGGTGGTTGTTCGCACAGGGGCGAGCACGGACCCCGAAACGTGTTCCGACAGCAGCGAGGAGTATGGGGTCGATGTCGTCGACGCGGTCGAGATCGACGCCGCCGATCCGACGGCAGCCTCCGGCGCGGTTGGCTCCCGCCGCTCCGACCACACGCTCGTCTGTATCGCGGGCGGTGACGACCGGCTGAACCGATACGCGGTCGAGGAGCCCCGCGTTGACGTACTCGTCCGACCGAACGCGAACTCCGGCGGGTTCAACCACGTGCTTGCGAAGGCCGCCCGTGACAACGGGGTCCACGTGGAGTTCGACTTCGGGCCGGTGTTGCGCGCGAGTGGTGGCAAACGGGTCCGAGCGCTCGCTGACTTACGGAAGCTCCGCGAGATCGTGAGCTACTACGACACGCCGTACGTCGTCAGCGCGAACGCGACCTCCCATCTCGAACTGCGGGCTCCCCGGGAGCTGGTTGCGGTCGGCGAGCGCGCCGGATTCGACCCCGAGTGGGTTCGCGACGGGCTTCGTGCGTGGCGTGAGATCGCAGAGCGGAACCGGGAGCGACGCTCCGAGGCCTTCTTGGAGCCGGGGGTCAGACGTGGACGATATGAAGAGACCAGTCGATGACCACGCGGAGCGGTTCTCCGAGAAGGCCGCCGAGTACGACGACTCCAAGAGCGACGAGTATCACGCCTGTGCGAACCTCGTCATCTCCCATGCCGACCCCGATCCAGACGACGTGATTGCGGACCTCGGTGCCGGCACCGGAGCGATTGCCCTCGCGCTCGCGCCGGACGCAAAGCGGGTCCTCGCCCGAGACATCAGCGAGGGGATGATGGAAGAGGGGCGGCGAAAGGCTGCCGACGCCCGTCTCACGAACGTTGAGTTCGCGTACGGCGAGTTCCGCGAGCCGAACCTCGGGGATGCCGATATCGATATCGTGACCTCGAATTTCGCGCTTCACCACCTCGCGGACGACGAGAAGCGTGAGGCGATCCGTGTCATGGCCGAGACGGGAGCGCGCCGGATCGTCCTCGGCGACGTGATGTTCTTCGGCGAACCGAACCCGGACGAGCCGTTCTACAGCCCGGAGGTAGATGATCCGGCGACGGTCGGCACTCTCGTCGAGGCCTTTACCGATGTCGGCTTCGCGGTGACGGTCGCCGAGCGCGTCCACGACCAAGTCGGCGTCCTCGTGGCCGTGCGGATCGGTTCCGGCGACGAGGTTCCGGGGGCGGAGTGATGACAGAGCGCGCGTCAGCGACCGATACGTCGGTGGTTTTCCCGTGAAACACCTGCCGAAACACCTCAGACCTCGGTGGCGATACGTCGCTATCGGGCTGGAGGCGTGGCCCGACGCCGACGTGGATCGTCGGGCGTTCCAGCGCGCGCTGTGGTACAGCGCCGGCAACCTGCTCGGCGACACAGGAAGCGCGGACGCCGAGTTGAAGCTGCTCTCCTTCACGTTCGGGGACGGCGAAGGCGAGGCCGTCCTCCGGGTCCGACACGGCCACCTCACCGATGCGCGCGCAGCCATTGCGTGCGTGAGCGAGGTCGACGGCGACCCTGTCGGGGTCCGGGTGCGGGGAGTTTCGGGGACGGTGCGTGCCTGTGAGGAAAGATATATGGGTCGCGCGGCCGCCAGTTCGACACAGCGAGACGTCGCGTTGGGGGACGCCGATCGGACCGCAGCCGTACGTGGTGACGCGTACGACGTGTGGACCGAGTCGGGGTACGTCGGCGCGGCGGCGTTCGACATCGAGTGATATCATGCAGGGCCAATCCCAACAACAGGCGTACGACCGCGGCATCACCATCTTCTCTCCCGACGGCAGACTCTATCAGGTCGAGTACGCACGGGAGGCAGTGAAACGCGGGACCGCGAGCGTCGGCATCCGCGCCGAGGACGGCGTCGTTCTCGCCGCCGACAAGCGCGCGCGGTCCCCGCTGATGGAGCCGGCGAGCATCGAGAAGCTCCACAAGGCGGACGACCACGTAGGCATCGCCAGCGCGGGCCATGTCGCTGACGCCCGCCAGCTTATCGACTTCGCGCGCCAACAGGCGCAGGTGAACCGCCTGCGCTACGGCGAGGCGATCGGCATCGAGAACCTGACGAAGACGATCACCGACCACATCCAGCAGTACACGCAGATCGGCGGTGCGCGCCCGTTCGGCGTCGCGCTCATCGTCGGCGGCATCGAGAACGGCGAGCCGC
>CAYRWH010000041.1:0-11914 GCA_964427935.1 uncultured Halobellus sp.
GAGGCGGGCGTTTTCGGGCATAGACACTTTGAAACGCACCGCCTCACTTTTCAATCCTTATCTGAACACCGCCCAGATCACACGATCGAACTACACAGTGTAATCCATCGAAGCTTTTGTACATATCTTGACGGTGTCGGCGGCTGTTTGATACAAAGGTCCTGCCGTCAGCGAGTCCGACCCGTCGACTTCGGGAGACCGGCCCCGACTCACCAGTTCCAAGCCCTCAACCCCACTTCACCGGTTCCAAGCCCTCAACTCCACCTCAGCGGTTCCGACTCACGGGGAACGAGACGCGATCGGGGTCGTCGTTGAATCGGTCGAGGATCCGCTCGTACAGCTGGTTTTTTATTCGCTGGCCCCGACGCGGATGCGTGAGGTAGCGTAGTCGAAGCTCGATCCACGACTCTTCCTGGGTGACATTGATCGTCGGGTGGTCGTACACTTCCAGTTCGACGGGTGTCTCCGCGAGTGCCTCTCGGTAGGCGGCGATTCCTTTCGCCATCTCTTCGCCGAGAATCTCTTCTGCCTCCTCGCGCATCACCCGTCTGGCAAACTCCAGATCCGTCTCGTAGGCGACTTGAATACCCACTTCGTTCCACACGTACGGAGATCCCCCGCCGCCGAAGTTGACGACGTTCGAGGAGAGTACGACGCTGTTTGGCACCGTGACTACCCGGCCTGACGGCTGGTTCGTGGTGACGAGTTCGCCGTTGATCTCCCACAGCGTCGTTACGAGGAAGTCAATCTCGATCACATCACCCTTCGCGTCGTCGATCCGAACTCGGTCACCGACCCCGTACGGCTGTTTAACAGTGATATACACCCAGGCGATAAGCGAGAGCAGCGGCTGTTGGAGCGCGAACGTTATCGCGAATCCGATCACGCCGAGCGAGAGCAGCAGTCCAAGCCAGTTCTCGGTTAGAACCGCGAGCGACGCAACCGTTCCGACGAACCCAAACGCCAGCCGAAGAAGGTTTCGCGTGTTGTGTGCGCGTCGCTTGTTTGGCGAGCGCATCAGGACACCGACGAGCAGTTGATAGGTCCCGAACAGGAGCGCGAAGACGGCGACGACCAGCAACCCCCGTCCGACGACGAGGTCCGCAGGATACGCGGCGATAGTCGGCCACGCCGCTAACGGGCCGACCCTCGCAACGAACACGCCCCCAAGCATGGTGACGACCCCGAGGAGGATCGACCCGACCGCAACTGAATGTCTCACGACCGGCCCTTTCGCGGAGGCGATAAAACGGTTGTGCTACCCGATTTTCATTTCTCCACCGGGTCAATCGCGCCCGCAATCTCCGCCATTGCGCCGGCTAGAACCCCTGTCGCCGCCGCACAGTCAGCCCAGTCGGTCCACTCTCGGGGGTTGTGTGAGATCCCGTCACGCGAGGGCGCAAACAGCAGCGAGGCGTCCGTGACACGAGCGATCCGCATCGCGTCGTGGGCCGCGCCGGAGTGGAGGTCGATCGCAGACCGCTCCGCTTCCGTCGCGGCGTCGTGGGCGGCCGCGCGGAGCCGATCACTCATGGGTGTCGGTGGAACGTCGAACGGCCGGGCGAACCCCGTTTCCACGCCGCGTTCTCGCTCCACCCGGTCGAGCGACTCGCGGACGGCCGCCACGATCTGCTCTATCGACGCTGACTCGACAGCCCGAACGTCCACGCCGGCCTCCACGCGTCCAGGGACGACGTTCGTCGCGTTCGGTGAAACCGATAGCGACCCGACCGTGGCGACCGCGGTCTCGGAGTCTGTGTCGACGGTCTGATTCGCCGCGGACTCGATGTCGAGCACGACCTCGCTCGCGGCCGTGAGCGCGTCAGTTCGGTCGCCCATGGCGGTGGCACCCGCGTGGTTCGCCTCGCCGTCGATCTCGACGGTACAATGGGTAATTCCGGTGATCGTCGTCACGACGCCAACGTCGACGCCGGCGGACTCCAGTACGGTATCCTGTTCGATGTGAAGCTCGAAGAAGGCGTCCCAGCTTCCAGGATCGAGGAGCCCCTCCCCGCGGTACCCGATCCGTGAGAGCGCCTCGGCGAGCGTCTCCCCGGCGTCGTTCTCGCGCGCGAGGGCGTCGTCCAAGTCGGCCTCGCCGACAGCAACGCTCGACCCCAACAGTCCGTCTCCGAACGTCGACCCCTCCTCTTCAGTGAAACTGACGACGAGCACGGGGCGATCCGGATCGACCCCGGCCTCTTGCATCGCTCGGACCGACTCCAGGGCCGCGTACACGCCAAGAGGGCCGTCGAATATTCCACCCTCGGGGACGCTGTCGAGATGACTTCCCGCCGCGACGGGTGCCGCGTCCGGGTCGACAGACTCCGGCACCCACTTCCCAGCAACGTTACCGACGGCGTCGACGCTCACGTCGAGGCCGGCGTCTCGAAGGCGGTCGACGAGGTAGTTTCGAGCCTCACGGTTCGCCTCGGTTCCGGTGCGGTTCGTGCGGCCGTGCGCGTCCGGATCGTCGGTTTCGACGCGGCCGAACGCCGCGTTCGCCTCGATATCCGCCCGAAGGCGGTCAGTGTCGACAGGAAGTCGCATACGGATCACGTCGTCCGCCACCCGGGAAACCCTTTCACTCGCGGCGAGCGAGCCAGTGGGCGGCGGATCCGAGATTGATCCCAGCCGCAAACGCCCATCTCCCACCACACCCGCCAGCGGACCGATCGATCGCGACACAGAGTGGTGTCCACACCGCCGCGAGCACCGCGTTCCACAACGGCGATGCCCGGAACCCGCCACCGATAACGCCCGTCTGCGTGTGTCTGTAGAGGAACCCGCTGGCAAAGCCGACGGCGAGGTACTCGACGTTGCTGTCGCCGTCCGTCAGCCGTGCTAGCCCCACTAACCCGATTCCGGAGAGGAGCTCGGTGACGGCGTGGACGGCTCGGAGTTTCCGTCCCATGGGTAAACCTCTCTCCGAACCACACTATCTCTTTCCCCGGTGGACACAGGGGTAGTCACAAAACCTTTGATGACAGGGAGAGTTCAACCGGATATGTTGTCCACTCTCCCGCTACAAGGGGCGGCGGCGTCCGGGATAGCCTTCCTCTTCGGGCTCCTGATGTTCGTCGTTTATATCGCGATCATCGTCTGGACGTACAACGACGCCCAACAGCGGAGCGACCACCCCGCGTTCCTCTGGGCGCTCGTCGTGTTCTTCGCGCCGTTCCTCGGGCTCGTGCTGTACTGGATTCTCGGTCGGAACTCGTACTGAAGCGTCGAAACCGAATCGGCTCAAAAACGGGGTGAGTTTGTTAAAAACGGGTCGATCCGTTTCAGGCTGTTCTCGACCGTTGGTTCCGGCGATCAGCGTTCGTATCCGGCTTCGCGGACTTCAATGGCCTTGATATTGGTGTTGTCGGCGTAGGTAGTCGTCTCGATTGAGAGGACGTTGTCGGTTACTTCGACCGTGTTCTGTAGCTCAACGGCGACGTACGCACCGCCCGCCTCTGCGTGCGGGTCGAACTCCTCGTAGGCGAGTTCGCCGTTGATCGAGATATCGAAGACCCGATCCCCGTCGCCGCCATCACCGGAATCGCCGTCCGGCCCGAGCCAAGTCTCGGCCATGTGGAGGATCAGCTCGTACTCTCCGTTCTCAAGCGTGACATCGAAGCCGAGGTCACCGCCCCAGTGCTCGGTGAGATAGAGCTCATCGTACTCGGTCCCCTCGACCTCCTGCTCGTCACGTACAGCGACGTTCACCTCGTCGGTCGTCTCGACGGCTGCCGGGATCGACTCGTCGAACACGAGCCCGTCGACCTCGACGGGGCCGTACACGCCGTCCTCATCCGCCGCACCGCCGTCGTCGCCGCCGTTGTTCAGCCCCCACGGGGCCGACAGGGGCTGGACGGTCTCGACGGTCGCGGTCGCCTCCGCCTCGGCAGTCTCGTCAAGCGCGCCGTACGAGACCGTCGCAACTAATTCGTCTTCTCCTTCTGCGTCGTCAGGAACGGTTATTTCCCACTCGACATCCTGATCCTCATCGGCCGCTAGCTCGTCGAAATCGGCACCGTGCGCCTCGTCGACCGACCAACCGTCGGGCAGGGTGAGTTCGACGGATCCGTCGATTACCGCCACGCTGTAGGAGTTCTCGATCGTTCCGGTGACTGTGTTCGACCCGGAGGAGAGCTGCGAGTCGGTCGTCGTGAACGAGAACAGTGAGTCCGGATCCGCGAGCAGTGCGTCGACAGCGAGGGTCCCAGACACCTCATCGCCGCCCGCCTCGACCGCATGGGTGTAGTCGCCGGCAGACAGATCGGTCGTGTCGAGTTCGAAGCCGACCGTCTCCTCTTCGCCAGAGTCGAGCGAGAGCGTCTCGTCGGCAACCGCCTCACCGTCGACGGTGGCACGAACGTCGGCGGTGCCAGCCTCGTCGCCGGTGTTTTCGACGGTCGCCTCCACATCGACGTGGTCGGTCCGCGTAACCGTCGCGTCCGCGGGATTGAGACCGCTAACGGAGAAGTTCGCGGCAGAGTCGTCGTCACCGGCTCCCTCGTCATCGCCTCCGTCATCCGAGGGGTCACCGTTCTCGTCGTCGGCACACCCAGCCAACACACCGGTGGCACCGACCGCTCCGAGTCCCTGTAAGAAGCGTCGTCGATTACTCGCTACGCTGGAGTTGCGTTTTGATGGCATTCGTTATGTATACTATAATGAACATTCATTAATCTTCTCATCGCGTTATTTCGCAATTGAGTACCTATTTTGTCGAATGCTGATTCGACCAAGGGCTCGACGGGATCCACTCCCGGATTTAGCGGACGTGAAATGCGCCGAGTTCGCGCAGCCGCCCGGCCAACTCCTCGGAAAGTGCGTCGCGTTCGACCCGCCACTCCCAGTTGCCGTTGAGGGTACCGGGCTCGTTGAACCGTGCCTCGCTGCCGAGCCCGAGCAGGTCCTGTGCCGTCGTCATCGCGAGCACCGCCTCGGAGCTCCACACGTCCTCGATTATCTCCCACTCGATTGGGCGGTCGTCGTCGACGCCGAGATTGTACTGAAGACAGTCGCGCTGGTCGGCCGGAAGGTCGTTGTAATAACCGACCCACGTGTCCGTGTCGTGCGTCGAGGTGTAGCCGACGACGCTCTCGGGGTAGTTCATCGGCTGATACTCGTTGCCGCCCTCACACCAGTCCGCGTACTGTGGAACCCGCATTCCGGGGAACCCGAACTCCATCATCAGATCGTCCATCCGCGGATCACTGAAGCCGAGATCCTCCGCGATGAAGGGTGCGTCCCCGAACTCGCGCTCAACCGTCTCAAAGAGGTCTCGACCCGGACCGTCGTACCACTCGCCTGCCGCCGGGTCGTCGTCGTCAGCGGGGATCCCCCAATACCGAATGAACCCGAGGAAGTGATCGAGTCGAGCGACGTCCGCGAGATCGAACAGTCGGCGGAACCGTCGGACCCACCAGTCGTAGTCGGTCTCGGCGAGTCGGTCCCAATCGTACACCGGGTTCCCCCACCGCTGGCCGTCGTCGCCGGGGTTCGGCGGTACCCCTGCCACTGTCGTCGGCCGGCAGTCGTCGTCAAGTCTGAACGCCTCCGGGTTCGCCCAGACGTCCGCGGAGTCGAGCGCGACGTAGATCGGAACGTCGCCGACGATGTCCACGCCCTCCTCGGCGGCCACCCGTCGCAGCTCAGTCCACTGTCGATCGAACATCCACTGGACGAACTCGTGGTAGCGAACAGTCTCAGCGTGCTCCTCGCGTGCCGCCGCGAGTGCCTCCGGGTCCCGAGTTCGAAGGGGCTCTGGCCACTCGACCCACGTGTCCTCCGGCCGAGCGGCGGATATCGCCCGGAACAGCGCGTACTCGCTCACCCACGGCTCTCGGTCGCGGAAGGCGTCGAACTCGACGGTCGTGCTCGATCCGCCGTCCGCGTCCGTTTTAGTCTCAAACCGCTCGAACGCGGTCCGCAACAGCGGGAGCTTGTACGCGCGAACGTCCTCGTACGCGACGCGGTCGGTCGGAAACGTCGGAACCGGCTCCAAGTCATCCCGTTTCAACCAGCCGTCGGCGACGAGCCCGTCGAGATCGATCAGGAGCGGGTTACCGGCGAACGCCGACGGCGACTGGTACGGCGACTCCCCGGCGGCCCCGATCGTCGGTCCCAACGGACACACTTGCCAGTAGTCGACTTCCGCATCGCCAAGAAACGAGAGGAACGCCGACGCCCCCTCCCCGAGGTCGCCGATCCCATAGTCGCCGGGAAGCGAGGTGACGTGACAGAACACTCCGTCGGAGCGATCGAATCGCATGGGTACGTCTGTACCCCCCACCGACTCAAGCGTTGCGCCCGCGGTTGATTCGGATCGATACGGTCTGTTCTACCGCTTCGCGGGCCGTTCAACAGGCTTCCCCCCAATATCTGGGGATTCAGTCCGCCGGCAACTGGGTCAATCTGCCGACAACTGGGTCACTCCGTGATCGGGACGACCGCAACATCGTCGACAACGATTCGCTCGGTTCCGTCTCCGTCGACGACGACGCACTCCTCGCCGCTGACGACGTTTGTCCGGCCGTGAGTGGCGTCGATGGCGACCGCTGCTTCTCCGGGCGCGAAGTTGAGGACGACCACGAGCGCGTTCGTGTCGCTCCTACGGACGAACGCCACCACGTCGTCGGGATGGACGGTGTCCACATCGGCTTGGATCGGGCGCTCGGACAGGTCCCCGCTCGCCACGTGGTAGCTGACACGTGATAGATCTCCTTCCGGTCCCAGCGCCGGGTGGTCCGCGTGGGTTTCGAGAAGTCGCTCGTAGTGCTCACGCACGTCCGCGTGAGCGTGCTCCCACGCGATCGGATCACGTCGCCCGCGCTGGCCAATCTCCTGACCGGCGTACACCATTGGGACTCCTGGAAGCGTGACAGTTGCCGCGCCCGCCGCCGCCGCAGCCGCGTCGCCACACTCTACCCGGTACCGTGTCTCGTCGTGGTTCTCGATGTACTGGAGGAAGCCGGCGTGGTCGGGGAATCCAATCTCTGCACGCTGCTCGACGGCATCGATCACCGACTCAGCGGGAGCCGCCCCGCGCCCGATCTGCCGGAGTTGGAAGTAAAGCGTGGCGTCGAAGTGAACGTCGAACATTCCTTCATGAAATCCGGGGATGTACGGGATCGTCTCGTCCATCAACAGAAACTCAGAGTCCATCGCCTTCACCCGGTCTCGAAGCTCACGCCAGAACGAGTCCGGTACCGCCCACGCCATGTCACAGCGGAAGCCGTCGACAAGCGGAGCCCATTCGTCAACTACGTCGAGAAGGAACCGCCGGACAGCTAGGTTTGCGTGGTTCAGGTTCGCGATCAGCTCCCAGTCGAAGTACGTCCCCGGCTCACCGGAGTCTTGCCACTCGTAGCGGTCGCGGTACGGCGACTCAGGGTTCTGGTATGCGTCCTTGAACCACTCGTGGTCGCGCGCGGTGTGGTTGGCAACGAAATCAAACAGCACACGCATCCCGTTGTCGTGTGCGACCGCAACGAGACGCTCGTAGTCGTCGCGGGTCCCGAGGTCGGCGGCAACGTCGAAGAAGTCGGTGATGTTGTAGCCGTGAGGCTTTCCGTCGTTTTTTAATACGGGAGTGAGCCACAGCGTGTCGACGCCCAGATCCGCGAGATCCGGGATCCGGTCGGCGATGGCGTCGAACGTCTCCCCCTCGTCGGCGTCGGCGAACGTGCGAACGTACACCTCGTACACCCTTGCCGTCTCGGTCCACTCGGGCGGCTGATTGAGCCTGTTGACCCGAAACCGGGAGTCCGGAGTCATCGCTTCGGGGTCAACTGCTACGTCTCGTTCGTCGGCACGGTCGGCTGTCGGATCTTGCTGGCTGACACGGGTAACCGCGACCGCGTCCGCGACGCTGATCCGTGGCTCACGCCCGGGTTCACGCGCAACGGCGACGCCGTGTACGCGAAGGCGGTCGGGAACGGTCTGTGTCGGCACCCGCAGTATCGCCCCGTCTCCGTCTGCGGTCACTTCTAGTGCGTCACGCGGGTTCGTTCGCCCCGAAGCCACCGCGGACGCGACATCTCGGTCATCGACCACGAACGTCACGTCGAGCTCGTCGGCCGCCAGATCCGAGTCGGGATTCGGCGTCGCGGTCGCGCGGACGACGACCTCGTCGTCCGCGACCGAGGCGTCGAGGCGAACCCGCGGCCGGCCGATCCCCTCGTGTGCCCGGTCGCTCGCGTACGGAATCTCGGCGCGGTCCGGACCGCGGTCACGGATCGCCTCTCCGCTTCCGCCCGCGACATCGACACCCTCGTACGCGGCGGGAAACGCTCTGATGGTAAGCGTGTGGTCGCCGTCCGGCGCGTTCAGCCCGAGACGATAGCGACCGGGAACGTCCGGCGTGAACTCAGTTACCGGCCTTTCACCGACGGTCGCGTCGCTGTTCGGCGGGGAGTCGACGATTCGCCACTCGTAGCTTCCTCCGGGATCGGGATCCCTCGGGGCGAGCTGTGTCGTCTCGCCCGTCGAGAGGAAGCGTGGCGGTCCTGGGTGGTGCATATCGCCACATCAACGCCCGGGGTCTTCGGTGTTGCCCTCCACGCGAACGTGTTGCCCATCCGATCAGCTGGCCTACTATGTGACTACCTCACACAGAGGTGCGGAAGTTCGCCCGGTCCGTCAAGGCTTTTGCCCACGCGACCGCGAGTCTTTCCATGCGACTGCGAACCGCGATCACGGAACACAAACGTCGCCGGGGCGAACGCTACCCGACGGAACGCCCGACGACTGTCGGAGCGTTCACCGGCGACGGGGGCCGACTGGTCCACGTCGGACCGAACGGTGCCACCCACGACTGCTCGTACGCGCTCTCGGGCGTGGGAGGAACCGATCGGCTCCGGGTCGGGATCGCCGGCGGCGGCGGGATCCGGTGGCTCGACGAACTCGACACCACGCGCCAGCACTACGACGGACACACACCGCTCGTCGAGACCGAATACGACGCCGGGCGATACACGGTCCATCAGTTCGACCTCGTCGTCGACGGCGTCCACCTGACCCACGTCGAACTGCGTGGCGCGCCGCCCGCGAACGCCGACCTCGTCGCGACCTGCGTGTTTGCTCCGGATATGGTTGAGGGAAGCGTCGGTAACCTCGTACACGAGGGAGCCGGTCCCGGCGACGGCGATGTCGTCGAGGTGTACCACCGCCGCGAGCACGACTTCCTCGCCGCCTCGAACGGACTCTCGGCCGCCCACGGCCGCCGTCAGAAGACCATTTCCGCGCTCCTCGGCGAGGACGACGACGGGTTTCCCCACCGTGGCGAGATCGACGAGCGCGAGGACTCCCGTCTTACCCCCGATGTCGTCGTCCGCGCACCGTTCGAGCGCGACGCCCGCACCGAGCGCGTTACCCTCGCGAGCCGGGCCGTTGTCGACGACCCGGCGGACCGCCGGGAGAGCAGTACGGCGACCGGCGGGGGTCCCTCGGCCGACGAGAGCGTCTACGACGCCGAGCGGATCGGTGAGGACGCGGACCGTGCCCGCCGCATCGAAGCCATCGTCGACGCTGTCAGCAACTACCCGACTGCGGATTCGATCCGGGAGGCAGCCGCGACGCTCAAACCGACGGTTCCAGACGACGCACCCCGTCCATCGACTGTCGCGACTGACCTCAGATCCCTCGACCTGTTGACTGCCGACTCAGGGGCTCGGATCGCCGGTCCGGAGTTCGATCCCTTCTATTCGACCTCCGGCGGGTACGGCTACACGTGGTTCCGTGACGAGGCGGAGACATCGACAGCGCTGCTTGCCGCGAGCCGAGAGCTCGGTCTGGACGCCGACTCTGAGCTGTTCGCCTCTGCGGCGTTCCTCTGTCGAACGCAGGACGCGGACGGGAGCTGGCCCCACCGCGTATGGGCCGACTCCGGGAAGGTCGCGCCGGGGTGGGCAAACGCCCGGATCGAGGCGGCCGGCGACGACGCCCCGAACGACCAACTGGACCAACCGGCGGCTGTGGTCGCGTTCCTCGCGGAGCTTCGGCGGACAACGGACGTTCCGCCCGCGCTTCGTGACCGGATCGACGAAACGATCGTCGACGCGGTCGAGTTTCTCCACGAGACGACCGCCGATGACGGGCTCCCCGAGCGCTGCCAGAACTGCTGGGAGAACGCGCTCGGCCGATTCACCCATACCGGGGCGACCTACCTTCGCGCGTTCTCGGCGGTGGGGCGCGCACCACTCGACGACGATATCCGGCTTCGGGCGACCCTCGCGGCCGACGCGGCGGTTGAGGCGCTACAGGACCGGTGGATTCCGGAGCTGGAACGGTTCCCACAGCGGGCGAACGGGTCCGACCGCGACGAGCGCGCGGACGCGAGCACGTTCGCGCTCGCGAACGCGGCTGCGGAGTACGACGCCCTCGCCAAGGAACGCCCGGAGGGAACGCCGTCTGACGACCCGCTTCCCCCGTCACCAGACTCTTCGGAGCGTGATGCGTTCGTTTCCCGGGTTGTGACACACGTCCGGACTACGATCGACGCGCTCGGCCGCGAAACGGAGAACGTCGAGGGATTGGTTCGGTTCGTCGGCGACGACTGGCGAACCGCCGAACAGGGCGGTGCGAAGGTATGGTCTATCGCGACGCTGTGGGGCGCAACCGCGGCCGCAACGGCCGGTGGACTGCTTGAGTCCCGCGGCGACGACGCAGACGCGGTCTTTGCCGACGCCAAACGGCTGTACGAACTCTGTGAGTCGGACGGCCCCTTCGCCAACGACGCGGGGCTTCTAGCCGAGCAGGTCTTCGACAACGGGGACCTAGACAGCGCAACGCCGATTGCGTGGGCACACGGGCTCCGGATCGACGCGACCGCGACACTCGCTCGCCACGGGGCGCTACCGGTCCCTCACGACCGGCCGAGCGGTCCGGAAGCGCCGAAGTGGACGACCGGTCGGAAGTTCGGCGTCGGCACACCTGCCGACCACGGCGCGGACGAATCGGTTCCGGTCTGGTTCACGCTGACTGAGGGCGCGTTAACCGAGGCCCGATTCCCGCGGATCGACGTGATGAACCTCCGAACGTTCGACTTCCTCGTCACGGATCCCGGGACGGACTACACAGTTCGAACGTTCGACGAGACGGGTCACGTGACGACGACGGAGACGATCACGCGGACGACAGAGCCGAGTGTTGACGACGCGCTCGCGTACACCCAGACGATCCGGGAAACGGGCGACGGCCACGGACATCGCTGGACGCTGACCGTCGAGTACACGGTCGACACGGACGGCAACGCGATCCTCGCGGATGTCGTGTTCGAGGGGAGCCGTGAGTACGACGTGTACGCGCTGGCGGACACGACGGTCACCAACGTCGGCACCGACGATCATGGGACTCGTGTCGGTGACGATCGCTACCACCTGCTCGCCAGAAACGAACACGACAGCCGACCACCCGGAAAGCTCGTCGACGACAACGGCGATCCGTTCGAGGTTGCGCTCGCACTCACGGCTACCGACGGATTCGACTGGGCGAGCGCGCTGTCCGCGGAGGACGACGCCCTCGATAGGCTGTTTGCGGCCGGGGAGCGGGGCACGGGGTCGGCCGAGGCCACCGGAAACGTGGTGCTCGCCGGGCTCGTCGGGAGCGGAACGACGGTGTCGGACACGGTCGCGCTCGGCTTCGCGGAGCAGTCGGACACCGCCGCGGCGCTCGGCGAAGCAGAGGGGGCGCTCGCCCGCGGCTTCGAGGATGTATCTGCCGCGTACATCGACGGCTGGCGGGAGTGGCTCGCCGAGCGCGAGTTCCCCGACTCCGTCACCGGCGACCATGACTTGGAGACGCAGTACCGGTTCGCACTCATGACGCTCGCAGCCGTCGAGGACAAGCGCCACCACGGGGCGGGGATCGCCAGCCCCTCGGTGCCGTGGGGCGAGACGGAGTACGCCGACACCGACCG